>JAYEKE010000150.1:2758-34075 GCA_034660915.1 Pseudomonadota bacterium | reverse complement strand
CCTTATTTTTATTGCCGGGTTCTAACTGAATATTGCTGATTTCAGCGGCAGAGTTTATAATCCCCCCGGCAAAAAGGATGCCGACAGCCATGAGCTCATCATCAATTGGCGTCCGGCTGGTGCTCAGGAATGGATGGTCGTTGACGATTATCTTCAGAGGAATTTCGTTGATCAATGGGAGGTTGATGGCTTGGGGGTCCCGGTTGTCCTGGTAGCTGATGACTGGGCATTGACTGCTTGCGGCTGAGAGATAGGTCATTTGATATAGCCTTTTAAATATCAGAAGTGTTCGGTTAACAAAGTACTATTATCACAAAAAGTATACCGGGCAACAGTGATAAATACCAATTATTAATCGTTTTTGGCCGCAAATATTTTTTCTGTTTAAGGGTGGTGGTTTTCTTGACAGTAACCGGGCGATTTGTTAGATGAATCAGAACTTGTGGGATAGATATTATATGTCCCTGGCCCTCGATGAGGCGAGGCTGGCTTTTCTGGCCGGAGAAACCCCGGTTGGCGCCCTGGCTGTGCGTGGAAATGAAATCATTGCCCGGGGCGGGAATCTCAAAGAACAGAAACGGCTGGCTTTTTCCCATGCCGAGCTGGAAGTGATGACTCAAGCCAGCCGGGTGGTAGGTGACTGGCGCTTGTCGGAAGTGACCATTTATGTGACCTTGGAGCCCTGCATCATGTGCGCTGGTGCCATGCTGCAGGCCCGATTGAAGCGCCTGGTGTATGGTTGTGCCGATCCCAAAGCCGGAGCCATTGAATCGTTGTATTCCCTGGTTGAAGATAGCCGCCTGAATCATCAGATCTCTGTCAACGGCGGGGTACTGGCCAGCCAGTCGCAGCAGATATTGCAACAGTTTTTCCAGTTGTTAAGAATGAAAAATAAACATTTAAAGAAAGGCAAGTAAATGGATAACTATCACGTTAAGGATTTGAATCTGGCATCAGAAGGGCGGTTGCGGATTGAATGGGCAGCCCAGAATATGCCGGTACTGGAACTTATCAATGAGCGGTTCAAAAAGGAAAAACCCCTGGCTGGAGTTCGCCTTTCCGCTTGCCTCCATGTGACCACGGAAACGGCCAACCTGGCGATTACCTTGAAAAACGGTGGTGCTGACCTGGTTTTGTGTGCCTCAAATCCCTTGAGTACCCAGGATGACGTGGCCGCCGCCCTGGTGGCTGACCACCAGATTCCGGTTTATGCCATTAAAGGCGAAGACAATGTTACCTATTATGAACATATTCGGGCGGCGTTGAAGCATTTCCCTGCCATTACCATGGATGACGGGGCTGATCTGGTTTCATCCCTCCATTTTATTGCCCTGGATAAACTGGCTGAGGTTAATCCGGTGGTCAGAGCCTGGGCTGAAACGCTGTCAGTTGAAGAGCGTCAGCAGTTGATTTCCGGAGTTATTGGTGGGACTGAAGAAACCACTACCGGAGTGATCAGACTGAAAAGTATGGAGCGTGACGGGGTTTTGTGCTTTCCGGTGGTGGCAGTCAACGATGCCAGTACCAAACATTTTTTTGATAACCGTTATGGAACCGGGCAAAGCACTCTGGATGGAATCATCAGGGCTACTAACCGTTTGCTGGCCGGCACTACGTTTGTGGTTTCTGGCTACGGCTGGTGCGGCAAAGGCCTGGCCATGCGGGCTAGTGGTATGGGGGCTAATGTGGTGGTTACCGAGGTCGATCATCTGGCAGCCCTGGAAGCGGTTATGGATGGTTTTCGGGTGATGCCTTTGTTGCAGGCGGCTGAAATCGGTGATTTCTTCTGTACAGTTACCGGTGATATGCATGTTATAGATCGGGCTCATTTCGCGGTGATGAAAGATGGGGCGATTGTTGCCAATTCCGGTCATTTTGATGTGGAAATTAATCTGGATGCCTTGGCTGAGATGGCCGTAAACCGGCGGCAGATCCGTAAATTTGTTGAAGAATTCACTTTAGAGGATGGGCGCCGGATCAATGTTTTAGGTGAAGGCCGGTTGGTAAACCTGGCAGCGGCTGAAGGACATCCTGCGAGTGTTATGGACATGAGCTTCGCCAACCAGGCCCTGTCAGCCGAATATATGGTGCAAGAAGCTAAAACCCTGCAGCAGAAAGTTTATGCGGTTCCCCGGGAAATTGACCTGCGCATTGCGGCTTTAAAACTGGAAGCTATGAAAATTGGAATTGATACCCTGACGGCGGAGCAGGAAAAATACCTCAATAGCTGGGAGCTGGGAACATAAGCTGATATGACGGTATTTCATTGTGGCTACGTGGGAATTTTCGGCCGTCCAAATGTGGGGAAATCAACCTTCCTCAACCAGGTTCTGGGGGAGAAGATTGCCATCGTTACGGCGAAACCGCAAACTACCAGGAACCGGATTGTCGGGATTAAAAATCGTGAAAATGAGCAGTTGATCCTGGTTGATACCCCGGGGATTCATCGGCCGCGAGGTTCCCTGAATCAGGCCCTGATGGATTGTACCATGAGTGTCCTGCGGGATGTGGATGTGAGCCTCTTTCTATTTGCGGCCGATCAGAAGACTTTAAGCCCCGGAGAAAACGATCTGCTGAACATCCTGGTGCGGGAAAAGCGGCAGTTCATACCGGTTATCAACAAGATTGATCTGGTTGACCGGCAGGTTGATGACTTACCATTGGTTCAGCAGCTGGCCAAATACCTTCC
Organism: Pseudomonadota bacterium; assembly: GCA_034660915.1. Lineage (NCBI taxonomy): Bacteria > Pseudomonadati > Pseudomonadota > Pseudomonadota bacterium. The sequence goes on along the minus strand of JAYEKE010000150.1, from coordinate 31,386 downwards.
GGATCAAAAGAGTTCAATCCAGTCAGTTTCCGCTCTGACCGGCGAGGGGGTTGAACCGCTGGTTGAGAAACTGTGCCGATTTCTTCCTGAGTCACCGCCTCTTTTTCCCCAGGATGTCAATACTGAAATCAGCGAGCGCTTCTGGGTCCAGGAGGTGGTACGGGAAAAAATTTTTCAGTTTACCCATCATGAGGTGCCCTATTCAACCGCGGCGATGATTGACTATTTCCATGACCGGGAAACCAGATTGTCGATCGGGGTGACGATTTTTGTGGAGCAGCCATCGCAGAAGGGGATTATTATCGGCCGCCAGGGACGGATGTTGAAAGCTATCGGGACGGCGGCCCGCAAAGAAATTGAGGCATTAGTCGGGATCCCGGTTTTCCTGGAATTGTGGGTATCGGTGGAAAAGAACTGGACGAAGAATCCGGCGGCTCTGGAGCGGTTTGGGTATAAATAGAAAAAGGTGTAAGGTGTAAGGTGTAAGGATATAATACCCTAAGCTGAGCTATTAGCGTTTAGCCATTAGCAATTAGCTTTTAAAAATCAGGGCTTTACGATGGTTACTAACAACACCCCACGGGTGAAGGTTGATGATATTAAACATCTTGTAATTATTGAGCTAATAGCTAACTGCTAAAAGCTAATCGCTTAATTTAGGAATACCTGATGCGGGAGCGAGTCCCGCAACCCAAAATTCTTTTAAACCACAGAGGACACAGAGGACACAGAGAATATTGTATGTCGAACAGGGAATTTTGAATTTCGACATTCGCCATTCCCTGTTCGACATTCGCCATTTCTCTAGAGAGATTACTGCATTTTGAACTCTGCGCTCTCTGTGTTCTCAAGTGAGCGTTAGCGAACGGGTGGTTAAAAAAATTTCTTGTTTTTTTTACCCCTCAAGGGGGTACTGAAAAGAGTGACAGACTTTCAGGAGTAAGGTACTAAATGAAAATGTTTTCCCGACAGCGGTTGGAAGATATTATCGCCGGGATTGCCGGCCTCCGGATCATGGTTGTCGGTGATGTCATGGTGGATCAGTTTATTCGTGGTGCCGTCGAGCGTATTTCTCCCGAAGCCCCGGTGCCGGTGGTTCAGGTGCAAAAGGAACAGAATCTGCCGGGCGGGGCGGCAAATGTGGTGGGTAATCTGGCAGCCTTGGGTGTCCGACCGGAAATTATTTCGGTTATTGGCCGTGATCGTGAGGGAGAACTCCTGGCGTCAATGCTGTCGGCAATGGATTGCTCGGACGGTTATCTGGTCAGTGATGAGCAACGCCGGACCAGTATGAAAACCCGGGTGGTTGCCCAGCACCAGCAGGTGGTTCGCTTTGATCATGAAACCCTGGGTCCTCTTGATGGTGTAACCATTGACCAGCTTCAGGAATATATTCGGGGGCTGTTGGTGAATATGGATGGGGTGATTATCTCTGATTACGGGAAAGGAGTTATAAATAAACCCGTTTTTGATGATCTGGTTGCAGGCTGCCAGGCGGCAGGGGTTTTCCTGGCGGTGGATCCCAAGGTGAAGAATTTTTCTTTTTATCATGACCTGGATCTGATTACCCCAAATACCATGGAAGCTTCACAGGCCTGCGGATTTTCTCTGGACACACCGGTGGCGGTCAAAAAATCAGGAATTTTCATTAAACAGCGGTTTCGCAGCGCCAGTGTTATTATAACCAGGGGAGAAGAGGGGATGGCAATTTTCCCACCTGCCGGCGATATGCTGTTGTTGCCCACCTTGGCCAAGGAGGTTTATGATGTGACGGGAGCGGGTGATACGGTCATTGCCCTGGCGACAGCAGCGGCTCTGGTTCCGGGAGTTTTGCTGGCTGAAGCTGCAGGAGTTGCCAACCTGGCTGCCGGAGTGGCAGTGGGCAAATTGGGGACGGCCCGGGTTACTCCCTCAGAGATTATTGATTACCATCAGAAACTGATGGTTTTGTAGAATACTCAACTTTCTGACTTGTGTTGTCAGGGACATAATTACCGGATGTTCGGGCTTGGCTCATAGCGGTATTGGCCGCCGAACGAATCACACGATGTGATTCGCGGCGGACGCCTCGGAAGCCGGCCATGGACGGCCGGCGAGAATGAGCGAGAGCCATGCCGGAACATCACTGTAAATTTATTTCCGCTGTTTTTAGAACAACTCAGAAAGTTGAGTAGAATAGAAAATACCGTGAACAGTAGTGTTGATAGTGCCAATCTTCCCGAACCGGTTTTACTGCTGGTCAGTATCCTGGGGCGTGAGGATGAAAGGCTGCTGGCAGTCGTTCCCGAGTTGGAAGAAAGATTTGGCCTGCTGGATTGCCTGACGCCCCGGTTGCCTTTTGATTTCAGTCCTTATTATGAACGGGAAATGGGCCGCCCGCTCTGGCGTCGATTGGCGGTTTTTGCCGAGCCATTTCACCGGCAGCAGTTGCCGGCGGTGAAAGCCCTGACTAATAAACTGGAAGGGCAGCTGGCCGATCCTTCTGGTCAGCGAACCGTGAACCTTGATCCCGGCTACCTTGCCATTGAACATCTGGTGCTGGCAACTACCAAAAAATCATATCATCGTCCTTATCTGGGTGAAGGAATTTATGCGGATTTGACCCTTATCTATCAATATGGGAGCTATCAGGCTTTGCCATGGACCTATCCGGATTATGCCAGTGAATACTACACCGACTTTTTTGCCGATTTAAGGAGTAAACTACTATGGCTGAGGAAAAGGGAAAAATGGTGCCGGTAATCCCATTCTGGAAAATGAATGGCAGTGGTAATGACTTTATCATGGTTGATAACCGGGAGGGAATTTTTCCGGATGATGACCGGGTAGTGCTGATTTCCCGCCTCTGCCAGCGGCAGACCGGCGTTGGAGCCGACGGGATCATCCTGCTGGAAAATGATCCGGAGGTTGATTTTGTCTGGCGTTTTTACAATGCCGATGGTTCCGAGGCCGAAATGTGTGGCAACGGCGGCCGCTGTGCCGCCCGTTTTGCCTTTCTGCATGAGATGGCCGGAACCCGGATGACCTTTCGCACTCTTGCCGGCCTGATAAGAGCTGAAATTAACCAGGATCAGGTCAAATTGGAATTACCTCCGCCAGTGGATTTCCGCCGGGAGATTGTTCTTGAAGCCGGGGATGAAACCGTGACCCTTGATTTTATCAATACCGGCGTTCCCCATGCGGTGCTCATCGTCGAAGACCATGAAGTGGCCAGGGTCAAGGAAATAGGGCGTTTACTTCGTTTTCATGACCAATTTCAACCGGCGGGTACTAACGTGAATTTTATTTCAGTGGCTGACCGCCACAATTTGAAGGTGCGGACCTATGAGCGGGGGGTTGAGGATGAAACCCTTGCCTGTGGTACCGGTTCGGTTGCCGCCTGTCTGGTGGCCAGCGCCAGGGAACTGGTAGATTCCCCCACCCGGGTTGAAACTAGATCCGGGGAAAAGCTGCTGGTCTATTACTGTCGTGCTGCTGCCGGTTTTACGGAAGTTTTTCTTGAAGGGGATGCCAAAATAGTATATGAGGGAAACATAGTGCAGGAATTTTTATCGTAGCCCGTTATTTTAAGGAGGATGTCCCATGTTTTCTGGTTCCATGGTTGCCATTGTCACCCCGTTTACTAACGGCAGCATAGATCAACAGGCCCTTCGGGCCCTGGTTGAGTTTCACCTGGAAAATGGGACGGATGCCATTGTTCCCTGTGGAACTACCGGCGAGTCCGCGACCCTGTCCCACGCCGAACACGATCAGGTAGTTGAGCTGGTTATTGAGGCGGTTAACGGTCGGGTTCCGGTGATTGCCGGTGCTGGATCAAATAATACCGCTGAAGCAATCCGCTTGACCAGGCATGCTAAAGAAGCCGGTGCCGACGGTGTTCTGCTGATCACCCCCTATTATAATAAACCGACCCAGGAAGGCCTTTTTCAGCATTTTTCCGCCATTGCCGGCAAGGTGGAAATTCCCATGGTTCTTTACAATGTTCCCAGCCGGACCGGCATTGATATGCTGCCGGCAACCGTTGCCCGCCTGGCTGAAATTCCCCAGATTGTCGGGATCAAGGAAGCCACCGGCAGTATAAGCCGGGCAACGGCGATCGTCAATTCCTGCGGTCCTGACTTCTCCCTGATTTCCGGAGACGACCCGATATTTTTCCCCCTCTTGTGCGTCGGTGGTAAGGGAGTGATTTCGGTGACGGCCAATATTGTTCCAGACCTGTTTTCTTCTTTGTATGACCATTTTACGGCTGGTAACCTGGACGCCGCCCGGGAGCTTCACCTGCGGCTGCAGAAGTTGATTCAGACCATGTTTATCGAAACGAATCCTATACCGGTAAAAGAATCTCTGGCAATGATGGGGAAGGTGAAACAGGAACTGCGTTTACCACTTTGTCCTTTGGCTGACAGCAACCGGGAAGTGCTCCGGAGTGTACTCAAGGAGTACGAGCTGATCTCCTGAATACCTGTTGATGGCTTCGCAAAAACTCCATCTTCTTCGTTATGCTGCAACCTTCGTTACTGCAGCGTACTGTAAAAGTACGCCTCATGCCTCAGGTTTTGCCTGCCTCGAATATGAAGCTTTTACTGTGCCATCGGTTTTGTGGTTTTTTACGAGGGCATCACTTTTTATCCAGGATATTTTGCCGGTATCCAATGAAAAAAGCTGCCTCGGCAGCTTTTTTGGTCTGAATGGCAGCAGACTGCTGGGAAAAAACTTTTTTCAGGGAGAGTGGCGATGAAAATCGGGGTGATTGGCGCTGGAAGCTGGGGTACCGCCCTCGCCAATATGCTGGCAGAAAAGGGTTATCCAGTTACCTTGTGGGCTTACGAAAAAGACCTGGTTGAGAGAATGAAGATGACCCGGGAGAATGATTTGTTTCTGCCGGGTTTTTCCTTGTCTTCAAATCTTGTCTTTACGGCTGATTTATCCGCGGCGGTTACCGATAACAATGTGGTATTGCTGGTTTCTCCATCCCAGGTCATGCGTTTAGTGGTCCAGCAGGCCTTGGGAGACTTCAATCCGGAAAGTCTTATTGTTTCTGCTTCCAAAGGGATTGAGAACGGGACTCTGTTGACCATGTCCCAGGTTTTGCGGGAGTTGTTGCCCCAATCATGTCATCAGCATCTGGCCGTGATTTCCGGCCCATCCTTTGCCAAAGAAGTAGCTTCAGGAATACCGACGGCGGTGGTGGCAGCAGCGCCGCAACAAGATATTGCTGTACAGGTACAAAATATTTTTACCAGTGCAGCTTTCAGGGTTTATACCAATAATGACATTTTGGGGGTTGAACTTTGTGGGGCATTGAAAAATGTCATGGCTTTAGCGGCCGGGGTTGCGGATGGCTTGGGTTTTGGTCTCAATACCAGGGCTGCCCTGATCACCCGCGGTCTGGCGGAAATCAGCCGTCTGGGTCTGGCCCTCGGAGCCCAGGCGGCAACCTTTTCCGGGTTGGCCGGTATGGGTGATCTGGTCCTTACCTGTACCGGGGACCTTTCCCGTAACCGGTCTGTGGGGATAGCCCTGGGCCAGGGTAAAACTCTGGATGAAATTCTTGACGGTATGAACATGGTTGCGGAAGGGGTGAAAACTACGCTGTCGGCTTATCAACTGGCGGCAAAGGTTGGTGTTGAAGTGCCGATTACCGAACAGATGTACAGGATACTTTATCAGCATAAAGATCCAAGACAGGCCGTTACTGACCTGCTGGCCCGGGATCTCAAGGCTGAAGGTTGTTAGAAAAATGTAAATATTCGACTAGCTCTAAAAATAACTAACTGTGATATAATATTCAAAAGAACGGACTTTTTTTGCAGTCTGGATTGCTGGATTGTTTTTTCTCACGGAGGCACAGAGCCACAGAGATGTGTAATCAAAACGTGGTTTTCTCTGTGTCTTCGTGACTCTGTGAGAGTCATTTTGTTTTTCATTGTTAAACGAATATGTACAAAAAAATAAAATAAGTGCCGGCCTAGAAAGCTTTGGCTGGCGGGGAAAATGAATTAATGAGTTGGGGGAAAGTGAATGATTAAAATAGCCATGACCGGTACACTGGGGCGGATGGGATCAGTCATGAGATCTCACTTGAAAAACCAACCCGATTTCAAGCTGGTGCTGGCCGTCTCTCATCGACTGGGAAATCAGGAACTTGATGCTGAACAGAAACGGGAACTGGAAGGAGTGCAACTGGCGGGTTCCTTTTCGGCTGTTGATCCTGAAGCTATTGATGTTATTGTGGATTTTTCGGTTCCCGAAGCGGCAGTGGAATATGCCCGCTATGCCGGCGTCAATGGGATTCCCATGGTTATGGGAACTACTGGTTTTAACCAGGAGCAACTGGATAAGCTGGCCGGATATCTTGCTGATGTTCCCTGTCTGGTCAGCCCGAATATGAGCCTGATGATGAATGTGGTTTATCGTCTGGTCAGCAACGCGACGGTTGTCCTGGATGATTATGATGTGGATGTGGAAATCATTGAACGGCATCACCGGGGAAAACGGAATGCTCCCAGTGATACTGCCTTAAAATTGGCCCAAATTGTGGCGGAAAAACGGCACTGGCCATTCCCTGAGGTGGTTAAGCATGATCGCTGGGGTATGATTGGTGAAAGGAAACAACAGGAAATCGGCATTCAGTGCTTGCGGGGGGGTGATGTTTTCAGTGAACATGGGATCATGTTTGCAGGCCTCGGAGAGCACATTGAAATTATTCATCGGGCACATTCCCTGGAAAGCTATGTCCGGGGGGTAACCAGGGCTCTGCGTTGGATCATAAATCGCCCTCCCGGCGTCTATGATATGTTGGATATGCTGGGGCTGCCGGAAGTTTTATATTAAAAGAAGCTGGAAGTTTTTAATACTATTATTCGGTAATGTTCTGCTGCATGAATTGTCGAAATTCTTCGGCCAGCGGCGAGATTCGCCGTTGTTTCGGTAAAATGAGGTAAAATTGCCGCTTAAGATTAAGCTCGGGTAGTGAAGACGCGCTCATGAGGCCCAACTCCACATCTTTCTGCACTGCCCGCCGGGAAATGATGGAACATCCAACCCCTGCTTTTACCGCCTGCCGTATTGCCTCCGTGCTGCCCATTTCGGCAATAATCGATAAATTGTACGCTTTAAGAGGGTCTCCCGCCTGTTCCAGGGCTTTCTCAATGGTCTTTCTGGTTCCAGAACCATTTTCCCGCATGATAAACGGGTAGTTGGTTAATTCAGCCATTTTGACCTGCTTTTTGCCGGCTAAAGGGCTGTCCGGCGGGGTTACCAGCAGCAAGTCATCCACCAGGCAGGCTTCAAAAATAATGTCCGGACGTTCAATGACTGCTCCCACCATTCCCAGTTCCAGCTGTCCTTCGCCTACTGCGGCCACAATTTCCCTGGTATCTCCGATTTTGAGCGTAATCTTGATGATGGGCCGACCTTTTTTAAATTGGCCAACGGCCAGAGGAAGGACATACTCACCGGGAATATTGCTGCCGCCGATTTCCAGAGTGCCCTTTTCCCGGCCAATAAAAAGGTTCATTTCCTGCTCGGCTTGCGACATGAGATTGAGAATCCGCCGGGCATAGGGATGGAAGAGCTCAGCGGCTTTTGTGGGACTGACATCCCGTGTTGATCGGTTGAATAACTCAGTACCCAGGATTGCTTCCAGCGTTTTGATATGGCCACTGACCGTGGGTTGGGTCAAATTGATTTTCTCGGCTGCCTTACTGAAACCGTGTAACTCCCAAATGGCCATGAATACCTGCAGGTGGCGGGTTTCCAGCATAATCTTTTACCTCGAAAGAAGGATCTCAACTTTCTGACTTGGGTTGCCAGGGAACATCCTTGTAAATTTCTTTCCGCTGTTTTTAGAACAATTCAGAAAGTTGAGAAGGATGATATTGATTTTGCCCATCATACGATTTACCCCGCGGTCTGTCAATGTTGAAAAGGCTGGTAATGTAAACTAGGAAGAAGTCGTAAAATTTATGGCATAGCAAAAGTTTCATTTTTGAGGCAGGCAAAACAGCAGCCATAAATCTGCTTTTTTGATTGACTAAAACGGTGCTTATTGGATATAAATATAAAGTTTTTTCAATGCTTATGCCGGATTTCACCCTGAGTTGGGTAAAGGAGAAAAAATGGCTAAAATAATGGTTTCCGGGGCTGCGGGAAGGATGGGCCGCCGGATTATTTCGGTAATTCATGAACACGAAAAAACGGTCTTGACTGGAGCTTTGGAATATGCCGGGAATCCCCTTGTCGGCCAGGACGCCGGCGAAATTTCCGGGGTTGGAAAGCTCGGGATCCCGATTGCCGGTTTAGCCGGTGACCTGCCATTTGCTGACAGTGATGTGCTGATTGAATTCACCACTCCGGCGGCAACCCTGGCCAATCTGAAGATAGCGGCCGATTACCAGGTTCCGATGGTCATCGGAACCACGGGGATGACGGTTGAAGAGCGGGAGCAGGTCAGGGCACTTGCGGCTCAGATTCCGGTGGTGCTGGCTCCTAATATGAGTGTTGGTGTTAATGTGTTGTTCAAAGTGGTTGCCGAGGTGGCCAAAATTCTTGGTGATGACTATGATGTTGAAATTCTCGAAGCCCATCACCGGCTGAAAAAGGATGCTCCAAGCGGTACAGCCGTGCGTCTGGGAGAAATTGTTGCTGATGCTCTGCAGCGTGATTATCAGGAAGTAGCGGTTTTTGAACGCCGGGGGTTTACCGGAGAGAGGACTCCGGAAGAGATAGGCATGCAGACTTTGCGAGCCGGGGATATTGTCGGTGATCACCTGGTGATGTTTGGTGGCCTGGGTGAACGCCTGGAGATTGTCCACCGGGCCCATTCCCGTGACACCTTTGCCCGGGGAGCTTTGCGGGCCGCATTGTGGGTAATGGATCAACAACCCGGATTGTATGATATGCAGGATGTCCTGGGTCTGGGATAAGTTTTGGCGTTTTTCACGTGAAGTTACGTGTCCCTAAGTTAAGCGATTAGCTGTTAGCTATCAGCGTTTAGCCTTGAAAAATAAAGGCGTTACGTTAATGAGAAATAACACCCAACGGGTGAAAGTTTGTAAGTAAATATTCGACTTTGTCTATAGATTGACAAATTTTTATTATTTCTCACAGAGACACGGAGTCACAGAGGGCAAATGACTCGGGTTCTCTGTGACTTTGTGCCTCTGTGAGAGTATTTTTATCTTTTCTGAAAACGTAGTCGAATGTTTACGTTTGCAATAGCAAAAAATCCTGTAATCATTAAACTAATAGCTAACCGCTAATAGCTAATCGCTCAGTTTAGGGTGTAATAAGTAGAGGTCAAAAAAAGAATGCAACCATGAAGGGTATTAAGGACATAAAGAAAGCTCAATTAGATATTCTTCATGTACTTCATGGTTAAATAAATGTTTTGACCATTATTATTTCCGGTGCTGCCGGTTTAGTGCCTTACAGGTTGTTTTCTTGTTTTTTAACAAGAAAACGTTCTGATAAGAGCACTTATTTGCGGGCCGATAAAGCCCGCTTGGGTTGAGGGATATTCCCCGCATTAGAACTTAAGGATTGATAATTATGGATCAAATGGAGTTTTTCAGGGAAGTACCGGTTCCAATCAATATTGAGGACGAAATGAAAAAATCGTACCTTGATTATGCCATGAGCGTCATCATCGGCCGGGCATTGCCGGATGTCCGGGATGGGCTCAAACCCGTGCATCGTCGGGTTTTGTTTGCCATGCATGATCTTGGCAATGCCTGGAATAAATCCTACAAGAAATCCGCCCGGGTGGTTGGTGACGTCATCGGTAAATATCACCCCCACGGAGATACAGCGGTTTATGATACCATTGTCCGTCTTGCCCAGGATTTTTCCCTTCGCTATCCTTTGATTGACGGCCAGGGGAACTTTGGCTCGGTTGATGGTGATTCCCCGGCCGCCATGCGTTATACCGAGGTGAGGATGGCCAGGCTTTCTTCGGAAATGCTGGCTGACATTGATAAGAATACGGTAGATTTTGTGCCGAATTACGATGAATCGCTGGCGGAACCGGTTGTTCTTCCTTCGCGGTTTCCCAATTTAATGGTGAATGGTTCTTCCGGTATTGCCGTCGGCATGGCCACCAATATTCCACCGCACAATCTGACAGAGGTTATCGATGGCCTGGTGGCATATATCGGCAATCCTGATATTACTGTTGATGAACTGATGACCTATATTCCCGGGCCTGATTTTCCCACCGGCGGGACCATTAATGGCCGTGAAGGTATTATTTCCGCCTATAAAACCGGCCGGGGAATTATTCGTCTGCGAGCCAAAGCCCACCTGGAAACTCAGAAGAAAAACAATCGGGAAAGTGTTATCGTCACGGAAATTCCCTACCAGGTAAATAAGGCCAGGCTGTTGGAAAAAGTGGCTCAGCTGGTGCGGCATAAAAAACTTGAGGGGATCAGTGATCTGCGCGATGAATCGGACCGCCAGGGAATGCGGATTGTCTTTGAACTGAAGCGCGATGCCCAGTATCAGGTTGTTTTAAACCAGCTGTATAAACACACTCAGATGCAGACCTCCTTTGGTATTATTCTGTTGGCGATTGTCAACCGGCAGCCGGTGACCCTGACCCTGAAAAACATGCTGGCCCATTTTGTCAGTCATCGGCAGGAGGTTATTCGCCGGCGGACAAAATTTGAGTTGGATAAGGCCCGGGATCGACTGCATATTCTGGCTGGACTGAAAATCGCCCTGGAACATCTGGATGAGATTATTGCCCTTATCCGTCGGTCCAAGGCTCCGGTCCAGGCCAGAGAGGATTTGATGCAGCAGTTTCAGTTTTCCACTCGTCAGGCCCAGGCTATTCTGGACATGAAGTTGCAGCGGTTGACCGGTCTTGAACGGCAGAAAATTATTGATGAATACAATGTCGTGGTAGAACTGATTGCCAGGCTGGAAGCGATTCTGGCAAGTGACGCTTTGGTTCGTTCATTGATTGTTGAAGAACTGCAGGAGATCAAAAAGATTTACGGCGATGAGCGGCGCAGTGAAATTGTTGATCAAGGCACCGATTTTAAGTTGGAAGATCTCATCATTGAAGAGGATATGGTGGTGACCATCTCGCGCCTGGGATATGCAAAGCGAACCCCAATCTCCACCTACAGAAGCTATCATCGGGGTGCCGGCGGTCGGATGGGAATGGAAACCAAGGAGGGTGATTTTGTCAGCCAGATGTTTGTGGCTTCCACCCATGATTATATGCTCTTTTTCACCAACCGGGGTCGGGTTTTCAGCCTGAAAACGTTTGAAATTCCCGCAAGTGCTCCGGCGGCCCGGGGTAAAGCTTTAGTGAATTTGCTGAAACTGGAAAATGATGAGCTGGTAACCACTGTTTTGTCAGCCCGGCAATTCCAGGAAGACTGCTATGTGATGATGGCGACCTATTTCGGTTATGTGAAAAAACTGGAAATGAATGCCCTGGAAAAAATCCGCAGCAATGGGATTCGCTGTGTCACCCTGGGAGAGGATGATCGGTTGATTGCGGTGAAAGTATGTCGGGATGATGATGAAATCTTTTTGAGTACCAACCATGGTCAGGCTATCCGTTTCCCTGCCACCCAGGTGCGCAGCATGGGTCGGCTGGCCCGCGGAGTAATCGGTTGCCGGATGAATGCCGGGGATTACGTGGTTTCGATGGAAGTGTTCAGTGCTGATGGGGGAACGGTCTTAAGTGTGACTGAAAACGGTTTTGGCAAACGGACCAGTATCGAGGATTACCCCCTGCGCTCACGGGGTTGTAAAGGAGTGATTACTATCAAAACCACGCCGCGCAATGGCAAGGTAGTGGGAGTTTTGAAAGTTACCGACGCGGATCAGATCATACTGATAACCAATGCCGGTAAAATTACCCGGACCCGGGTGGCGGAAATATCAGTTATCGGTAGAAATACCCAGGGAGTAACCCTGTTTAGAATTGATCCGGAGCAGGAAAAGCTGGTGGCCCTGGCTACCGTAGCCGATGCCGGGCTTTCCGGGCCGATAGCCATGGATGAAAATCCGGAGGGGAAAGCTGCTGATGATGGGGCACCGCCGCTGATTGCCGCTTTGGATGAGATAAAAGACGAACCGGGAGCCGATAAGTGATTGAAAATGAATCTCCGGGCCGGCAAAAATCCAGGGCTGTACAGGAGATGTTCACGGCCATTGCCCCCAGGTATGATTTTTTAAACCGTTTGCTGAGCTTGGGGATTGACCAGCAATGGCGAAAGTTTGTCGGCCGTCGGTTGGCTGATCTTGATCATCCACAAGTGCTTGATGTTGCCTGCGGTACCGCGGATTTGAGTCTTGCTATCAGACAGCGCAATCGGCAGGCAAAGGTAGTCGGTCTTGATTTCAGTGTTCAGATGCTTACCCTGGCCCGGGAAAAAATCAGGCAGCTGCCGGCAGTTGATGGTCTTGACCTGCTGGCCGGTTCTGCCGAGGATCTGCCTTTTGCCGATCAGAGTTTTGATGCCTTGACTATTGCTTTTGGTATCCGCAATGTCATTGACCGGCCCCGGGCTCTGGGTGAGTTCTGCCGGGTGATGAAACCGGGTGCCAGGCTGGTTGTCCTGGAGTTTTCTCTGCCGGATCAGTTTTTACTGAGGTCAATGTACCGGCTGTATTTCCTGCGGATTCTGCCGCTTATCGGTGGGTTGTTTGCTCGCAAAAGTGCTTATAAGTATCTTCCTGAGTCAGTGGTCAAATTTCCGGAACGGGATGAATTTACCCGGATGGTCAAAGAAGCCGGTTTCAGCAAACTTCGCTACCATTCCCTGACCGGCGGGATTGTCACTGTTTACCTGGGGGAAAAGGTTTCCTGATTACTTACTCTTCAAGACCTTCATGGTTACATGTTTTTTTTACGCTATTTTAAGGAGGATTTTATGTTGACTATCGGGGTTTTGCTATCCGGTTGTGGGGTTTATGATGGCAGTGAAATACATGAAGCGGTGCTGACTTTGCTGGCTCTGGACCGGGCTGGGGTTGATATCCAATGTCTGGCTCCGGATATGGAACAGCGGGATGTTGTTAATCACTTGACCGGCGAACCTGTAGCTGAGTCAAGAAATGTTTTGGTGGAATCGGCTCGCATCGCCCGGGGGGATATCAAGGATATCAGGGAAACCTCAGAAACTGATTTTGACGGCCTGATTATTCCCGGAGGTTTTGGAGCGGCCAAAAATCTCAGTGATTTTGCTGTTGCAGGAGCTCTGGCCCAGGTTCAGTCTGAGGTTAAGCGCCTGCTGGATGAAATGGTTGCTGCTGGCAAACCGATCGGGGCAATCTGTATTGCTCCGGCAACCCTGACCAAGGCTCTTGCCGACCGGCATCCGGAGGTGACCATCGGTTCTGACCTGGCTACGGCAGCAGCGATCAAATCCATGGGTGGAAAGCATTATGACTGCGCGGTGGATGAAATTCATCTTGATGCCCGGCTGAAAATTGTAACCACCCCGGCCTATATGCTGGGGCCGGGAATCAAGGATGTCGCGGCTGGCATTGAGAAACTGGTGGTTGAGGTGGTCCGTTTGGCCGGCTGATCGGCGTGGCCGGCAGCTGTAAAAATTCAGCCAGGAGACATTTATTTTCCAGGTAAACTTTTGTTTCAACTGCTTCGTCTATGGTGAACAGGAGCTGTCATTATTTTTAGTTGATGAAGAGATTGTTAACTATTACGCTTGACAAAAAAGTGGCCTTTTATTATAGAATGTCACAGGTCTTAATGCAGGATATTTTAACTTGATTAAGGAGGTGTAGAGATGAAAAAGATTTTCGTATTGTTTATTGCAGTGAGTTTCCTGGCAGTAGCCGGTTTCGCCCTTGCCGCGCCGAAAGCCCCGGCTGAAACTCTGATTTTCAAAGCGGAAAAGATGAAGAAACCGCCGGTTCCCTTTTCACATACCAAACATGCCAAAGTTGAATGTTCAAAATGTCACCATACCTGGAAAGGTGAAGGGACTCCTAAGGGCTGCGGTGAGTGTCATAAGGACAAAAAGGAAGGCAAAAAACTGGGCCTCAAGAATGCCGCCCATAAGACCTGTCGCGGCTGTCACCGGAAGTTGAAAAAGGCCGGAGAAAAGTACGGCCCGACCAGATGTAGTAAATGTCATCTGAAATAGTTGATTAGATTTTTGTTGTTTTTTAAAAAAGGACGCCGATTCAGGCGTCCTTTTTATTGCCTGTAGCTGCCATTCCCTGAGCCGGTACTTTGGTTAACAGTCGCAAGAATCTAACCGGACAACGATGAAATTTTATGATTAACTTTGTCGAAAAAGTGTGATAAATTTCTCATGCCTTCATGTTAGTAGTTCATTTTTTCTTGACAATCATGTATTTTTGGTGGTAGCAAAAGAAAACAAGATTAAAAAGGTGTAGAAAGTGAAGAATAAAAATAAATCCGGTTCATCACCAATTATTGCATTTTTCAGCTCGCTGAAACTGACTATTTTTTTGTTGATTACCCTGGCGGCTGTTTCGATTATTGGTACTATTATTCCCCAAAATCAGTTTAAAGAACAGTACCTGCGTTTTTATCAGGAGTCTACCTATCATACAATGAAAATGCTGGGCTTCCTCGATATGTATCATTCCTGGTGGTTCAGGGGGATCCTGATTCTTTTTACCATTAATCTTATTGTTTGTTCATTCAAGCATTTTCCGCGGATCTGGAAATTTTTTAAAAGCCCGGTAACTACTTTAAGTGATTCTTTTCTGGCCACCCTGACTCTGGACTGGAAAACCCGTATCAATGCTAAAAATATTACTGAAGACAAAAGTTATGGTGATTTGCTGGCGGAAAAGTTATCGGCTTTCTGGTCAGGACCCTGGTTGCAGACCAATAAAGAAGGTGACTTTGGCGAAGAACTGCATTTTTTTGCCCAGCGGGGCCTTTGGTCGAGAATGGGTGTTTATCTGGTTCATTTGAGTATAATTTTTATTTTTATTGGCGGTATTGTTGGTTCACATTTCGGTCTCAAGGCGTTTGTCAATATTCCCGAGGGTGATAAGACCTCAATTGTCTACACCCGTACTGATGAACGGACTCCCGTTGATCTTGGTTTTACGGTCGAATGCCGGGCCTTCAACGTGGAATTCTACGACAGTGGAGCACCCAAGGAGTATACCAGTGATCTGGTTATCTTGGAAGATGGGAAAGAAAAAGCCCGTAAGCGTATCGAAGTGAACCATCCCCTCAGTTATAATGGCTACACTTTTTATCAGTCCAGTTATGGCAGTGCCGGTGGCGCGGTGAAGCTTAAGATGCATGATAGGAAAACCGGTAAAGTTTATCCCCTGTCTTTAAGCATAGGTCAACAGGGGATGCTGCCCACCGGGGATGGCTGGATTCAGGCGGCCCAGTATGAAACAAACTATATGAATCTGGGTCCCGCGGTGCGTCTGGTGATGCCTGTTGATGACGACCGGATGATTCAATTCTGGATTTTTAAAAAATATCCTGTCTTTGATCAGCAGAACCGCAAAGGAGATCGTTATTTTGTCCTTGAAGATGTGAGCCAGCGAAATTATACTGGTCTGCAGGTGACCAAAGACCCTGGTGTCTGGATCGTCTGGTTTGGTTGTACTATGATGGTTTTCGGCCTGTTCATCGCTTTTTTCATTTCCCATCGTCGCCTGTGGGTGCGGTTGCGATCTGATCCGGAAAAGACTGAACGTTACCAGCTGACGGTTGGGGGCAGTGCCAATAAAAATAAACCTGGTTTTGAAAAAGAATTTGAACAATTTACCTTGTTTCTCGAGGAACAGTTGAAAGGGAAAAAATGAATACCCATCTTTTCAGTATTGTTACCTTTATTTACCTGGGCGGGATGGTAGTCTATATCTGTTATCTGGCATTCAGAAACCAGTGGGTCAGCCGGGTGGCAACGGCAATCACCCTGGGAGGTTTGTTGCTGCAGACTTTTGCTATTGGTCTGCGCTGGTATGAGTCATATCAGCTGGGGATGGGTCATGCTCCCATGTCCAACTTGTATGAATCACTGGTTTTTTTCTCCTGGACGATTATTCTTCTTTACCTGATTATTGAATATAAATATAAATTATATTTGCTGGGGGCTTTCGTGACCCCTTTTGCGGCCATGGGGATGGCCTATGCTTCCATCTCCTCCCAGGTGAATGAAACTATTCAGCCCCTGGTGCCGGCCTTGCAGAGCAACTGGTTGATTTCCCATGTGATTACCTGTTTTCTTGGCTATGCCGCTTTCGCGGTTTCCTGCGGAGTCAGCATTACCTATATCCTGAAGAAACGTCATGAAGATCAGCATAAAAAAGGCGGGTTGCTGGCCAGTTTTCCAGCATCTCCCGTGTTGGATGAACTTATTTATAAAACCATTGCCATTGGTTTTCCGATGCTTTCCATCGGCATTATTACCGGAGCCGCCTGGGCAAACTATGCCTGGGGAACCTACTGGAGCTGGGACCCCAAGGAGACCTGGTCATTGATTACCTGGTTTATTTATGCTGCCTTTCTCCATGCCCGTATTACCCGGGGCTGGCGGGGGATCAGGGCGGCCACCTTATCTATTATTGGTTTTGTGGCAGTTATTTTTACTTATCTGGGAGTCAATCTCCTGCTCTCAGGATTACATAGTTATGGCAGTGGCTAAGTAGGACGTTGGGGACGTCCCCCAGACCCCACAAGTTTTTTTCTTCAGTTTATTTTCTCCGGAGCCGAATATATCCAGCATAATATTGGATATCTATTGACTCCGGTTTTTTTTTGTATATAATTGAACTCAGGGTTCTCTCAAAAATAATTTTACATTTTCCTATGGTAGGTTTAACTTAATGGAAGCGGAGGAGAAAATGGCAGCAGTAAAGGTGGCAGTAAATGGGTTTGGTCGGATCGGCAGAGATTGTCTGCGGGCCGCTGTGAACGATGACCGGTTTGATTTCCGGGCGATTGTCAGTACCACTGATGATGCTACAACGATGGCCCATCTGCTGAAGTATGATTCTGTTTCCGGAACCCTGGATGCAGAGGTGGTTCCCGGTGAAAAAATGCTGACTATCAATGGCAAAGAGGTTCAATTGGTTGCGGGGCGGGATCCGCTGAAAGTTCCCTGGAAGGAGCTTGGCGTAGATGTGGTGATGGAATGCTCCGGCCTGTACCGGGAACGGGATAAAGCCGCGATATTTCTTGATGCGGGGATTAAACGGGTGGTGGTGTCAGCGCCGGTAAAAAAAGCCGATACCACCATTGTCATGGGGGTCAACCAGGGTGATTTTGATCCGAAAAATCATTTTGTTATTTCCAATGCTTCCTGTACTACCAATTGCCTGGCCCCGGCGGCCAAAGTATTGCTGGAAAATTTTGGTATTATTCGCGGGATGATGACGACTATTCATTCGTATACCAGGGATCAGCAGATTCTTGATTCCCGGCATAAAGATTTACGCCGCGCCAGAGCAGCAGCCATGTCCATGATTCCCACTACCACCGGAGCTGCTGCCGCAGTCGGTCTGGTTCTTCCCCAATTGAAAGGTAAACTTGACGGCTTGGCGATCAGGGTGCCGACGCCCAATGTTTCGATGGTAGATCTGGTAGTTGAGGTGGAGAAGGAAACCTCTGCCGAGGCAGTGAATGACGCTTTTCGTCAGGCAGCTGCGGGGCCATTAGCGGGAGTTTTGATGGTGTCTGATGAACCATTGGTTTCCATTGATTATAACCACAATCCTTTTTCTTCCATCATTGATGCGGAGTTGACCAATGTTATGGGTGGTACTCTGGTTAAGGTAATGGCCTGGTATGATAATGAATGGGGTTACGCCAACCGGCTTAATGATCTGACTGCCTATGTGGCCGCCAGGGCTGGGTTAATATGATCCGCACAATTATTGAGCTGATTAAGTGGACTGACAAAGTATCCAGTAAAATTCGCGGAGGAAGAAATACTGGAATGGGTAAACAGCCATAAAGCATTTTTAGCGTTGCCGTGATTAAGGAGAAACAACCATGATATGCTATGTCAATGACTTGAAGAATGGTGTACTGGAAGGGAAAAAGGTTTTTGTCAGGGTTGATTTTAATGTGCCGTTGGATGAAAGTGGCAATATTACCGATGATGTTCGTATTCGTCGGGTTCTGCCAACCCTCAATGCCCTTCTTGATGATGATCTGGTTGTGGTGATTGCCTCCCATATGGGGCGGCCAAAAGGCTCTGTAGTGCCTAAACTTTCTCTGGCTCCGGTGGCTAAACGCTTGGGTCGGCTGCTGAAAAAAGACGTGTTTTTTCTTTCTGACTGCATTGGTTCCAGTGTTCGAAAAACTCTGGCGGAAGCAGCCCCAGGTACGGTTATTCTGCTGGAAAACCTGCGTTTTCATCCGGGGGAAACCAGTAATGATCCTGAGTTTGCCAAGGCCCTGGCTGAAGGCATGGACCTGTATGTAAATGATGCCTTTGCTACCGCCCATCGGGCCCATGCATCGGTGGTCGGGATTACTGACTACATTCCTCAACGTTTTGCCGGTTTTTTGATGAAAGGTGAACTTAATTATTTTAGCCGGGCAATGGAAAACCCCCTGCGTCCGGTAGTAGCTATCTGTGGTGGAGCTAAAATATCCAGTAAACTGTGCGCGGTGGAAAACCTGATCAAGCGAGCTGATAAAATCATCATCGGCGGAGCTATGGCCTTTACTTTTTTAAAAGCCATGGGTTTCGGTTTGGGAGATTCCCTGGTTGAGGAGGATATGGTTGATCAGGCCAGGAAGATATTTCAGCAAGCCATTGATAAAGGAGTTCGTTTTTATCTGCCGGTGGATTGCGTCGCCGGAAATCGCATGGCCGCCGATGCGGATACCAAAGTCATGCCGGTACAGGAAATTCCCAGGGGCTGGATGGGACTTGATATCGGCCCGGCTACTACCACCCTGTTTAATGAAGTGATTCAGGATGCCAAGACCATTATCTGGAATGGTCCGATGGGGGCTTTTGAGATTGATTCTTTCAGTCGGGGAACTTTAGCCATGGTTCATAATGTGGCCAATACCTATGCCCTGACTATTGTCGGCGGCGGTGATACCGATGTGGCCGTCCACAAGGCCGGAGAGGGGGATCGTATATCTTATATCTCCACCGGTGGCGGGGCCTTTTTGAAATTGCTGGAAGGATCGACCTTGCCGGCGATCGCGGCGCTGGACCGGGAATCATGTGATTAGGCTAAAGGTAAAAGGTAAAAGGTAAAAGGTTAAAGGAGAGGGGATGAAGCGTAAAATTATTGCCGGAAACTGGAAAATGTATAAGACCCTGAATGAAGGGCTTTCATTTCTGGAGGCGTTTATTCCCCTATGTGACCAGGAAACGATGGAAAAATGTTCACTGATTCTGGCCCCTAATTTTACTTTGCTGGCTTCCATGGCCAACCGTTGCCGGGAGGCTGGAATTGTCCTGGCGGCCCAGAACTGTCATCCCGGCGGAGAGGGAGCCTATACCGGCGAAACCTCTCTTGCCATGCTTGCAGATATAGGTGTCAGCCACGTTCTGGTTGGTCATTCCGAGCGCCGGGCCCTTTTTGGCGAAACCGATGATTTCCTCAATCAGAAACTGAAAGCGGTGTTAATCTCAGGGTTGGTCCCCATTTTCTGTGTTGGCGAAACCCTGGAGCAGCGAGAGGCTGATGCTGCCAGGTCAGTGGTTGAAAAACAGTTGCAGCAGGGTCTTTATGGGATTGACTTGGATGAAAGAATGATGGTTGCCTATGAACCGGTTTGGGCCATTGGCACCGGGAAAACGGCGACAGCGACAGACGCCAGGATAATGCACCAGTTTATTCGCCAATGTCTGGTATCAATGGGTGGTGGTAGGGATATTCCTCTCCTTTATGGTGGCAGCGTGAAACCGGCAAATGCGGCTGAACTGCTGGCAGAGCCGGATATTGATGGGGTACTGGTTGGTGGAGCTTCCCTGAACCCGGAGGATTTTGCCCGGATAGCTGAAAATGTATGCTGATATTTCGGCAAGAATCCTGAGTGGACACGCTTAAGGCTTGACTTTCGGCTGATTTACTGCTAGAAGTCCATGCCTTTAAATATTTGTGGAGGAGTACGCCTTGACGACCTTTATTATTGTTTTACATGTGATTGTTTCATTTGCCCTTATCTTTATTATTCTGCTGCAAACCGGGACTGGTGCCGGAATGGGGGCCGCATTTGGCTCTGGCAGCAGCCAGACCTTGTTTGGCAGCTCAGGATCCAGCAAGTTTTTTACCCGTCTGACGACGATTGCCGCAACCATTTTTATGCTGACCTCCCTGACTTTGACTATTACTTCGGCCCATCGGGTTAAGGGAACGGTCATGGAAGGATATCCGGCTTCAAAACCGGTAGCGCCCATCTCAACCCAGGCGCAACCATCCCAACCGTCACCACCGGTAGAAGTTGATAAAAATATTAAGCCTGAAGCAGCTGAGGCTCAAACCGCTCCCCAGCCCGCAACATCCGGGCCGGAAAAGGCAAAGGAACAACCGAAAAAAACTGACTGACGGGGACACCTTGATTTTGCCGGGTAACCGGAAATTTCAATCTGAAGCTGAGGGGAGTTGCTGTAGGATCCTGCAGGTTACCTGATTAACCGATAGGTTGTCGGTGAGAATCTTTAGATGACATAATTCGTAAAAGGGCCTTCTTTCACTGAGAAGGTCCTTTATTTTTTGCTGCCTGAATTTGTCTGATACTGTTTTGTCTCCAGTGAGCAGCAGTGGCCGTGAATGGCTTGCCCCTGTCCGTTTCATGATCGTATCACCGCTGGCATCAAGAAAAACAATATAACCCCGGTTTTGCATCAGCCGCCGGTTATCTTCATTGATGATGGTGCCACCACCAGTGGCCAGTACCATGGGTGGATAAGTTAATACTGCCTGCAGGGCTTGTTGTTCCAGCCGGCGGAAAGATGTTTCTCCCCGGTGTGCAAAGATTTCAGTGATGGTCAATCCCGTCTGTTTTTCAATGTATTTATCCAGATCGATAAACGGCCGCCGCAGCAAAGTGGCCAATTCCCTGCCTACCGAGGACTTCCCCGACCCCATAAATCCGGTAAGAATGAGATGCTGATCAGCGTTCATGGGATATTATTTTCCTCTTCGGGAAAAATATTAAAACGTGCGGAGATGATCAAGGTATTTTTGGTAATGAGCCCTGGTTTCTTCGATAAAATCACCACCGAATTTTTCCATCAACAGCCGGGCTATTTCAATGGCCACGACTGCTTCGCCGACGACGGCAGCCGCCGGGACGGCGCAGGTGTCAGAGCGTTCAACCGAGGCCTGGAAAGGTTGCTTGCTGATCAAATCAACCGATTGTAAAGGCCGATAGAGGGTGGGGATCGGCTTCATGGCTGCAGTGACGATAATATCCTCGCCATTGCTGATTCCGCCTTCAATCCCGCCCGCATTGTTGCTCAGGTGGTAAAACCCCCGGCTCTGCTCGTAGTTTATTTCATCATGAACCTGGGAGCCCGGGGTTTGTGCGGCCTTGAATCCCAAACCGATTTCTACCCCTTTGATTGCCTGGATACTCATGACCGCCTGGGCCAGACGTCCATCCAGTTTGCGGTCATATTGGCTGTGACTGCCGATGCCTGCCGGCAGTCCCCGGGCGATAATGCGGAAGCGGCCGCCCAGGCTGTCACCTTCCTGTTTTGCTTTATCCACAGATTCTTTAAGTTTTCCTTCCAGCGAGGGATCGGGAACCCGGAATAGCGAACTTTCAGCCAGGATGGATAACTGCTCATCATCTTTTTGCAGAATTTCCGGCTTAAGTTCATGGATGCCAATGGCAGTGACATAGGAAAAGATGGTAATGGAAAAAGATTGAAGCAATGCCTTGCACACCGCCCCGACGGCAACCCGAATGGCTGTTTCTCGGGCACTGGCCCGCTCGAGGATATTTCTGGCATCACGCTGGTTGAATTTAAGGCAGCCGGCCAGGTCGGCATGGCCGGGACGGGGCCGGGTGACCGGATGTGCCTGATCTTCATCAGCAGCCGAGGTTGACATCTCCTGTTTCCAGTTTGTCCAGTCCCGGTTCAAGATGACCAGGGTGAGGGGATTGCCGGTAGTTTTACCAAAACGAACCCCGGATTTAAAGGCGATCTGATCTGTTTCTATCTGCATACGTCGGCCACGGCCATATCCTTGCTGCCGTCGGGTGAGATCATGGTTAATCTGGTCTTCGCTTAAGGACAGCCCGGCAGGGATGCCGGATATGATGGCAGTCAGCTGAGGTCCATGGGATTCCCCGGCGGTGAGATAGGTAAACATGGTGTTTTGGCTCCTCTCGATGTATCAGAGTTTGAAGCTAAATGCTAATGGCTAACAGCTAAAGCGGGCTATGCCCACAACCCAGATTTTATTTTACCATAAAGACATGAAGAACATGAAGTGTAAACATTCGACTACGTTTTTAGAAAAAATAAAATACTCTCACAGAGGCACAAAGTCACAGAGAACCCCAGTCATTTGCCCTCTGTGACACCGTGTCTCTGTGAGAAATAATAAAAATTTTCCAATCTATAGACAAAGTCGAATATTTACCATGAAGTGTTGTGTTGTAAAGAATCTTCATGAACTTCATGCCTTCATGGTGAAATCATTCATATTGTCAAAAAAGATAAAAAACGCACGGCAGCACAAAGATGCAATCTTTTTTCTTCGTGTTCTTCGTGTTCTCCAGTGAGCTTAGCGAACGGGTGGTTAAATTTTTTCTTGTTTTTCATATCACTCAAGGGGGTACTGAAAAGAGTGACAGACTTTCATAATTGAGGCTCTAATCGCCTAACTTGAGCATTATTACATGGAATTTTTTCCGGCGCAATAAAAAAGCCGGCTGATTATTTGATCAGCCAGCTTTGATAAGGAGATTTCTGAAAATAATCCTAGAAATTAGCCGCTCTTTTTTGCACGGGAATAACCGTGGGGGTGATAAAAATCAGCAATTCGGTCTGCATATTTTTTTTATATTTATGTTTGAACAGCATGTTGCCGAATACCGGGACCTCAGAAAATCCGGGAACTTTATCTTCATCATCAGTTTTATTTTTCTCAATAATACCGCCGATAACTGCCGTTTCACCATTATAAAGCAGCAGAGTAGTCTGGATCTCCTGGGTATTAATGGCCGGACCATCATTGGTCATCGCACCTTGTGAGTCCTTGTTTATTTTCACATCCATGGAGACATTGTCATTGTTGGTTATGTGGGGAGTTACCTCAAGGCTTAACTCCGCTTTTTTGAATTCTGTCGTGGTGCCTTCATCAGAGGTTGTCTGGTAAGGTATTTCCTGTCCTTGACCGATGCGGGCCTGGTGATTATCCAAGGTCAGGACTTTCGGGGTTGAGAGGATATTGGCCAGATGTTTGTTTTTCATGGCTGAAAGCTTGAGATTGAGGTTGAATAACCCTACCTTGCCGAAAATCATCCCCAGACCGCTGGTGGCACCGGAAGCCGGCAGATTGACCACGTAGTTATTAGTAACCGTCGGAGTTCCTGTTCCAGGAGTAATCCCCGGCTGTCCTGTGGTGCCGGCATCGCCGGTAATACCGTAATAATGGTCGTTCTTGGTGTCTCCCCAAGCACCGCCCCACTGGATGCCGATATCTTTGACCGCGTCAGTTTCAACTTTAACAATTTTAGCTTCAATGAGTACTTGCTTAATGGGTAAATCCAGGCTTTTTAATAAATTTTTGGCCTTTTTAATATAGCTCGGTATGTCGTTAATGATCAGGGTATTAGTCCGGGTGTCGGTATCGATGGAACCACGATCACTGAGGACGGCTTTTAATCGAGGAGCGACATCAGTGGCGGTGGCAAAATTAACTTTGATAATTTCTGTTACTGTATCTGCCAGGGTTTCATTGGCTTTTTTATTCTGGGCTCGGGCTTCCTTTTCCTGTTTGAAACGCTCCAGTGGGGCGATGCGGATGACATTTCCGCTTTTTTCCATGCCCAGTCCATTGGTTTTTAAGAGGATACGGAAAGCCTGTCTCCAGGGGACCTTTTTCAGTTTGAGGGTGACCGTACCTTTGACATCATCCCCCATGATCAGGTTAAAGTTTTTGATATCACCTAAAAAACGGAAAACGTTTTGTAAATCAGCATCTTTGAAATCAAGGGTTATGGGATGTGTGTTTTTGCGGGATACGGATCGCTGCTGTTTTTTTCTGCTTTTTACTTTTGCTGTTTTTTTCTTTGCTGCCGGACTTCCGGACTGGGGAAAAGAAAGCTGTAATTCATTGCCGGTAGCAGAGAAAGTATATGCTGGGAGCTGCTCCTGATTGGTGTCAAAAACCACTCGGGTTTTATCTGGATGGTTGTGGTAACGAAATCCCGAAAATAGGATCTTATCCAGGTCAGCTGAAATATCGGTAGCTTCAAAAAAAGCATCGGGAAAATCTATGCCCAAACGGGGAGGATTATCTACATGAAACAGGCTGAAAGTTTCGTGTTCCAGCATTTCCCGCTCGCCGGTGAAAACCACCAGTATCCTGCCTTCAGACAAGCGGCTCTGGATGCTGATCTTCTGGGTTGCTGCCGGTGCCAGGCCAGGCAGGCTGATAAGACAGCCGGTAAAAATTATTGCCATGATCAGCCAGTATTTTATCCTTGATTTCATTTTATTTTACCCTCCTGGTCTTCGTCCACATGGAGTTTCAAGCTGATTTTCCGTATCTGTTGCTGGTCATAGATGTCCAGATAAGGTTCAGCTATGATTATTTCATTTTCTTTGATTTCCTCAACGGTACCGCTTAAGTTTCCCAATTTTTCGCCTTCTATAATGGTGTAACTGATCTGCTCAGGATCTTCAACCATGGCAAAATGTTTGTCAGCCAGGAGGATGCCAACCAGTTTAAATTGATTCAAAGAATATCGTTCCAGCGGTGTCTTTGGTTCTTTGGTGGGAATCGGCCGTTCAATGGCCTTGAAATTAATAAACGGGCGAAATGGATCCGGTTTCCCCAGTGAATTATAGGTAAACGATGGGTGGTTGCCTCGCGGCATCATGATGGCTGGTTTTACCTCTTCCGTCTGATTCAGGGCAAAAACCAGCTTGCCGGGAACCGACGATAGGATACCAAAAGCCATGAACAGCGCTGCCATAAGCAATGACAGCTGTTTCAGCTTAGCTACCATTTTTATTTTTACCTTTCTTTTTATTATCATCTTTCTTTTTATCTATGAAAGTATAAGTAATAGCTTTGAAGCGGGTTTTAATGGTGTCACGATTATCTATAACCTTATAGTCATGCAGGTCAAAATCGCCGATTGAAACAATCCTCGGCATGGTACATATGTTGGTGAAGAAGTTGCTGAGGGCATGGTAGCCGCCTATAACTTCAATATCAATAGGTACTTCAGCATAAAATTCAACCGGTTTTTCCGCTTGGGGTTGAAACAGTAAAAATTCAAGGCCGGCTTCTTTTCCAAGTTTGGTGATCTTCATCAAGAGTCGGGGAATCTCTCTGGAATTAGGGAGTTTCCGGGCTGCAATTTTGAAGTCAATCCGTAATGCGGCAATTTCTTCTTCAAACTGCTTCAGTTGGCTGGCTACTTGCTTGGTTTGACTGAGGGTCAGCTGGGCCTTTTTATACTTTGTTTGAATTTTGGTTAGATGTTTATATTTGGGTGTAAAAAGAAAATAGTAATACAGCCCTCCTATTGCCACCACAATAGCAATCAGGATCAGAATCTTTTTGCTGGTTGAAAGCTTATGGAGAAACTCTAAATTCAGGTCTGCCATCCTAATCCCCCTTAGACTGGCTGGTGCTGGTTGATTTTGTTGCCGCAACCGAGGTCAGCATTGAGTTGATCAGGAACTCTTTCAGTTCCAGGTCTTGTATCTTATGTGATTTAAGATAGATAAGTTCTGATTGTTTGAGGGGGCGAGATTGTTTTAAGTTATCCAGAAAATTAACAATGGTTTCATTGTCAATAGAAATTCCCTTGATGTTCAGGCTTGATCCCTTTTTGTTCAATTGGGTAAACCATAATTTTGCGGGTTTGTACAGGTTTAGATCATGCAGGGTATGGATTGGATCCAATCTGGCGGAATCCAGATTGTTGATAACCGCAATCTTTTTGTTAATTTCATCCTTTTGCTGTTTATAATGATTGATTTTATCAATAACAGGTTTCAAGGCGGCAATTTCCTGTTGGGTTCGTTTCAGATTGCGGGATACCCGGCTGATCTTCGTAATGATAAAGAACTGTATATAGCCGCAAACTGCCACAACCAGAACAACCGTAAGTATCCCAACGGTCAACTGCTTCTGCAGAGTTTGCTTTTTTCGCTCAGCGCGAACCGGGAGAAGGTTTATTCTAATCATTTAATTCTATCCTTCCTCAGTGCCAGACCTACAGCAACACCAGCCAAAGGGGCGATATCCTGAATATATTCAAGATCAAATTTTTTCTCCGGGATGATCAGATCGCGAAAAGGATTAATGATTTCCGTGGGGATATTGGTGATCTCATGAACTGCGTTAACAATGCCGGTCAGTTTGGCACCTCCACCGGCAAG
The DNA here is from genome assembly GCA_034660915.1 of Pseudomonadota bacterium. NCBI lineage: Bacteria > Pseudomonadati > Pseudomonadota > Pseudomonadota bacterium. The sequence continues at coordinate 4,846 of JAYEKE010000150.1, read as the reverse complement.
GTAGATCTTTTCCACCTGACTGCCGGATGCGGATGTGTGATAAAAATCAATAGTTTTGGCAATTTCATTGATATAGGTAAAAGAGGCATCGGAGATTAAATTGCCGGTCTCTTCTGGTTTGAGCCCTTCAACGGGAACTCCGAGTTTCAGTTGCTCAGCTGTCTGGTAATTCAGGTTCAGCTGTTTTTGTAACTGTTCAGTGATCTGTCGACTTCCTGCGGTAATATCCCGGTTGAAATTTGATCTTCCATCTTTAACGATATTGATATTGGTAATATTGGAGCCGATATCCACCAGGGTTACTATTTCTTCTGTGGCATCCTCATAATTATATTCATACATATTTTCCAGGGCAAAGGTGTCCACATCCACGATTGCCGGCTGAAGTCCTGCTTCTTCTATGACTTCCAGGTAATCACTGATGACATCTTTTTTGACCGCCACCAGTAGTACATCCATCTTATCATCAGCTTCTAAGCTGGGACCTAAAATCTGAAAATCCAGATTGACATCAAAGATATCGTAGGGGATATGATGGACGGCTTCATCATAAATAGTATTTTCCACCGTGTCCTCATCCATTAGCGGCATCAGAATTTTTTTGATGATTACTGAATGGCCGGAAATGGAGGTGCATATCTGCTTTTTCTTGATTTTCAGGTTTTCAACCAGGTTCTTAATGGCATTGACAATGGCCATGGAGTCCATGATTGTGCCATCAACGATGGTATCTAGTGGCAGGATGGCATAACCAAAATTTTGCAGAGTATATCTTGGCCCCGAATTATTCAGTTCCACAATTTTAATGTAGCTGGAACCGATATTGAGCCCGAGCAGGGGATGTGATTTTTGGAAAAACATGGCCCTCCAATAGTTTTATCTAAATTAAAAAGCCGTTGAAAAAAGAGATTTTACTTTGGTTAACAGGTCGAAAAAGTTAAAAAACGTTTTACCTGTCAGGTTGAGATATTATACATGTCGACCGTTTTATCAATAATTTTAGCTTTTTTTGAATTTTTTAGAAAATAATCAGCAATATTGGTGCCACTGGTTTTTTTACCACTGAGGAAAAGGTCATAAATATACTCTGTAAAAGCCATTAGATCTTGAAATCATTATATTTTTGCGCTTTCATCATCTGGTGATGCAGTTTTGAAAAGGCATATTAATGTATCTTGAAATACGAATTGGTAATTTGCTTTATTGGATAAATCAAGCAAAAAATGAAGGGAAGTGGAGGGATGCTGATTGTCAAAGGGTATTATTTGTTCAGTACTTTCAGTTTTCGTCTGGCAATTTCCGCTTGGTCGGAATCTGGATAGTCAGCGATGACTTTTTCCAGGATGATTTTGCCGTCGGTTTTATCTCCAAGCATCAGAAAAGCAAATCCCTGTTTCAGCAGGGCGCTGGGGGCTTTTTGATTATGGGGGTATTTCGTGATAATCCCGTCGTATTTTATGATAGCTTCTTCGTATTGTTTTTCTTTATAGGAGCATTCGGCGATCCAGAACAGGGCATTAACCCGAAACATGCTCTGGGGAAAGGCCGTAAGAAACTTGGTGAATTTCTTCCTGGCAGAGGAATAATCTCCCCGCTTAAACACCGCGTATGCATCATCGTAGAATGCCTTTTCCCGGGCACTGGTGGCAGTAGTAGCTGCTGTTTTAGGTGCTTCTTCTTTCTGGGTGGCGGCATCTGCTGGTGGAGAGGTTGTTGCACCTCCAGTCATAGAGGCTGGTTCTACAACAGCAGGCCTATTCCCGGCCTGCTGTTGTAATTGTTGTACAGAGATTTCTAATTGTTTTAAACGGGAATCAATACGTTCATAGAGCAGTTGTACATCTTTTGCTTCGACTGCCGGAAGTTCCCGGGGGGTACGGTGTCTTTCCTCCAGGTTGGCATTGATGATTTGCACTTCCGTCTCCAGACTGTCAAGTCTGATGTTGGTGTCAGCGTTTAACTTCTGCAGCTCAGCACCACCCTTACGCCGACTTTTTGCCTGGCTGGACTCAACATCATCAACCCGCCGCTGCAGGTTACGGACGGTATCATCAAGCTGGACATAATACTGATCACTTACACATCCGG
>JAYEKE010000150.1:0-2658 GCA_034660915.1 Pseudomonadota bacterium | reverse complement strand
TTTTTCTTCACCATAACTGATGGTTTCCAGTTGGTTGGGAGATATTCCCTGGTAGACAAGGTATTTTTTGGCGCTGGACGCCCGCCGCTCTCCCAGGGCCAGGTTGTATTCGTTGGAACCCCGTTCATCGCAATTGCCCTCAATCCTGACAACTGCTCCGGGATTGTTTTTTAACCACTGAGCATTTTCAGTGAGCTGGTCCCGGGAAAGATCTTTAAGATTATACTTGTCAAAATCAAAATAGACGGGGCCCAATTTATCCCCTACGGCAAGCATTGGTGTGGCAGAAAGGGCAGCTTCCTCGACCGCCGGTTTTTCCGGGATAATTTTTGCCGGTTCGGTCATGGCTGCCGGCTGGGAGACTTTTTCTTCTTCAACCTTTTTGGTCTTGCAGGTGGCACAAGCGGAAAACATCACCGCGACACTTGCCAGCAGAACGAATAGCATAGCCATTTTCACATGTTTCATAATTGTGTCTTCTCCTTTCCATTCTAATTTGAAAAAAGTTAATTGTCAGTTAGTAGCTTTCATCCAATCACCAATAACGTCTTTTTTTTAAAAAATCAAGTTAATAAGCTGGATTTATCGATAATAAAAATCATGTTTTACTGGTTTTAAGCTTTCCTTGTTGAGGTCCGCGGATTATTTTTACGAAGTCATTACTGATTTCCTGACCATGTGGGACTTTTTTTATCCAGCTTTCCCCGGGTTATTGTTTTAATGTCCAGGCCATGAAGGTTCATCACCATCAGCTGTCTGATATCGCTGGAAGACGAAGTGAAAACAATATGTTGTCCGTTGGGAGACCAGGTCGGATCTTCATTGTTCCCTTTCAGATAGGTGAGTTGCTGCAGGCCACTGCCGTCAGGATTGATGGTGCAGATCTGGAAGCTGCCGTCAATAATGGAGGTAAAGACAATTTTATTATTGAATTCTGACCAGTTGGGATGAGCATTGTAGCTGCCGGAACGGGTTATGCGCCGCAGATTATTGTTGCCCAGCTCCATAGTGTAAATCTGGGGGCTGCCGGCCCGGTCCGAGACAAAAGCAATTTTCTTCCCTGATGGAGACCAGCAGGGAGAGGCTTCATTCGCCCAGTTTTTGGTCAGTCGCTTGAGCAGCCGGCCGGTGTTTGCTGAAATAATGCTGATCTCACTGTTGTCTTCAAAACGTTGCATGAGCACAATCCGGGAGGCGTCTTTGGACCATTCAGCCGCCGCGTTGATCCCCTTTTTGCGGGAAATCAGCCGTTCCCGGCCCCGGTTGAAATCAATAACATAGAGGTCGGGGTTCCCCTTTTTATAGGAGGTAAAAGCAAGTTTTGTCACCTTCGGAGCCCAGGACGGCGAAAGATTGATGGCCCTGTTATGAGTAGCCTGTTTCAGCCCGGCACCATCATAGTCCATGATATATATTTCCTGGCTTACCCCATGGCGATCTTGTTTTTTGCCGACAAAGGCAATCTTTGAAGAAAATTCTCCCGGCAGCCCGGTGATTGCCTTGACCACTTCATTATCAAATTTATGGGCCATGAGCCGTTGATCCTGCAGGCGTCCGCGGTATCGTTTGCCGATGATCATTTTTCGGCTGAAGACATCGAACAGGCGCAGTTCAAGAATAAACTGATCGTTGGTCTGGTAATAACCGCCCTTGATGAGCAGCTCGGCCCCGATCAGTGACCAGTCCTTGAAATCAAATGTGCCCAGGGAAATGCCGCTTTTCCGACTGTTTTCCAGGTAGGTGCTTGAATCTCCCAGAACATTGAAAAAAGTCGAGAAATCCAGATCATGGATCATGACCTCCCGGCAGGTATCCGCCAGCTTTCCTCCCTGTTTCCGGCCATCAAGTGATCTCAAGGGAGCGATGGCCAGGGGAATCTTGCGGATATGGGGTTGATTGATTTCCAGATATATTTTGCTGCCGGCAGACTGGGGGGCGCACAGGAGAGCGAAAACCAGCAGTATCAGAACGGCTGAAAAATTTTGCAGTTTGGTACATCGTTGTTTATGAGAGCGTTTCATGCATTTTCCCATCATTTAGTATCTTACTCCTGAAAACCTGTCACTCTTTTCAGTACCCCCTTGAGGGGTAAAAAAACAAGAAATTCTTTTTAACCACCCATTCGCTACGCTCACTGGAGAACACGAAGAACACGAAGAAAAAAGATTGCATCTTTGTGCTGCCGTGAGTTTTTTATCTTTTTTGACAATATGAATGATTTCACCATGAAGTTCATGAAGATTCTTTACAACACAACACTTCATGTTCTTCATGTCTTCATGGTAAAATAAAATCTGGGTTGTGGACGTAGCCTGCGTTAGTTATCTATTTAAATTGAGTTGTTAGATGAATGGTTACAAGATGTTTTGCTATTACAAACTTTCATTCATTGGGTGTTATTCTTAACCAACCTAAGCCGGCATAGCCGGAACCAAAAAAAGATTTTATATGAAAATACGTTGGATATGTAATGACCACGAAGCACACGAAGAGCACGAAGGACTAAAAAATTGTTTTTCTTCGTGTCTTTCGTGTTCTTCGTGGTTGCATTCATTTTTTGATTTTATTTTGGAGCTATTCTCTATCATTAGTCAACTAATTAACAGCGTCCCTAATCATGACTTATTATCATTGTATATCATGCGGATCAAAGGTTAT
>JAYEKE010000149.1 GCA_034660915.1 Pseudomonadota bacterium | reverse complement strand
AAAAAAATTGGCATCACGGTTACCGGGAGTTATGTATCATGTCCCCATAATTCAAAAGGGCTGGGGGCAAAGCGTAAACGCACTTCCTGATTCATTTTTCAATCCTCTCTTCAGCAGCTGACAACACTAGCGAATAATGTCAAATCCAACGCGGGCTTTTTACAACATATCTCAACGAACAATGCCCCGTGGATTATCATTTATGGCCACTGATTGCAAGGATTGTCGGCTAAGAACGCTCAAAAATAACTTCACATTTTGGCATCTCATCTTCGGGCTGTTTTTGTGCGAATCCCAAGCTAAAATCCTGACAATGTTACCATCAATACTTTAAGATTCACTGGCATACAAAAATTCCCTATGATGATACTTTGACCTGCCGGTCGGCAGACAGGAAGCCATGCGGAAGCCTGGAAATATAGCGCTTTTTCAGATATCATTTTGAGCTACCCGAATCTTGTCTTGACAAAATCAGGTTTTAGTGTAATATTGTCACATCATGAAACGAAATATGTATGAAAAAATCTGGAAAAATCTATCTAAATTCAAACAGATGATTTTTATTGCAGGTCCAAGACAGGCTGGAAAAACAACCTTTGCAAAAATGGTTGCCGACACATATCCAAACCATATTTATTTTAACTGGGATATAATTGACGAAAAAAGAAAACTGCTTGAAGATCCTTTTTTTTATGAAAAGGTCAACAGACAGGATGATTCAAAACCTTTGGTTGTTTTTGATGAACTGCATAAATATTCCCACTGGAAAAATTACCTGAAAAGCGTCTTTGACCGTGACCATGAAGAGTATAAATTTATTGTTTCCGGTAGCGGCAGGTTAAATTTATATCAAAGGGGGGGGGACTCCCTTGCCGGCAGATACCTGCTTTTTCATCTATGGCCTTTCACCCTTGCTGAGCTTGCAAATGTAAACCTCCCCTTTGAAACGTTTATCAACGATTTTACAAAAATTCCTGATAAAGCAGACCATACCGGTGAAATATGGAATAATTTAAAATCATATTCCGGATTTCCTGACCCCTATATTGCCCGGGACAGACAATTTTATAATATCTGGTCTAATACGTATAAAAAACAGTTGATCCGTGAAGATATAAGGGATTTAACCGCGGTAAGAAATATTGAAAACATTGAAATCCTCTTTTCTCTTTTGCCATCGAGAATCGGCAGCTTGCTCTCCATAGCCAATCTCAGCCGGGATATACAGGTCTCTTTTGACAGCGTAAAAAACTGGCTGGAACTTTTTGAGAACTTTTTTTTGATTTTCAGGCTTTCTCCATGGTCTGAAAAAATTTCCCGGGCAATAACAAAAGAGAAAAAATTATATCTGTTTGATTATGCGGACATTAAGTCAGAGGCCGTAAAATTTGAGAATATGGTTGCACTTGAATTATTTAGAGCTGTCAATAATTGGAATAATCTGGGGTATGGAAATTTTAATCTGAATTTTATCAGAAACCGGGAAAAAGAGGAGATTGATTTTCTGCTCTCCAACAATAACAAACCACTATTATTGATAGAAACCAAACTTTCAGATGATAATCCCGGCAAATCCCTGATAAAATTTCAAAATATGCTGGAGATACCGGCAGTTCAGCTGGTGGATAAACCAGGTATATGTAAAAAAATATCTAATAAGACAAATAAAATTCTGATCATCAGTGCAGACCGCTGGCTGCCGATTCTACCCTGACAAGATATTATGTCGGTGAGAGAATTACGGCTGCCGGCCGGCCTTTTTCGCCCAGGAATCCCGCAGGGTTACCGCCCGGTTGAAAACCAGGGAGTTGGTGCTCGGGTCCCGGCTGTCAACACAGAAATAACCCAACCGTTCAAACTGGAATGTAGTATTGGTGGACATTTTGGCAAGGCTGGGCTCTACTTTAGCTCCAGAAAGAATTTCCAGGGAGTGAGGATTTAAAAAACTGGTAAAATCACTGCCGTCCTTTGCCGCATCCGGATCCGGAACGGTAAACAGGCGATCATAGAGGCGCACCTCGGCATCCAAGGCATGGGAGGCTGAAACCCAATGGATGGTGCCCTTGACTTTACGTCCATCCGGCGATGACCCCCCCCGGGTCAGGGGATCGTAGGAACAATGAACTTCCGTAATCTCCCCGGTATGTTCATCCTTTACCACCCGCTCGCAGGTAACGTAATAGGCATAGCGGAGCCGGACTTCCCGCCCCGGAGCCAGGCGGAAAAATTTCTTCACCGGCTCTTCCATGAAATCATCCCGCTCGATGTAAAGCTCCCGGGAAAAAGGCAGCATCCTTTTCCCCGCCGCCGGATCTTCCGGGTTATTAATGGCCTCCAGCTCATCCACCTGTCCTTCGGGATAATTATCAATTACCACTTTCAGCGGCCGCAAAACCCCCATCACCCGCGAAGCCCGCCGGTTCATATCCTCCCGCAGGCAATGCTCCAGGAGGGCCACATCGACGGTTGAATCCCTTTTTGCCACCCCGATGCGATCGCAGAAATCGCGAATAGCTTCAGGAGTGTAACCACGCCGCTGCAGGCCGATCAAAGTCGGCATCCGGGGATCATCCCAACCACTCACCAATCCCTGCTCAACCAGCTGCAGCAACTTTCGTTTGCTCATGATGGTATAACTCAGATTGAGACGGGCAAACTCAATCTGTCGGGGATGGAACGGGGTCTTCAGTTCATCAAGAACCCAGTCATACAAAGGCCGGTGGTCCTCAAATTCCAGAGTACAGATGGAATGGGTAATGCCCTCGATGGCATCGGAAAGACAATGGGCAAAATCATACATGGGATAGATGCACCAGCGGTTGCCGGTACGGTGATGTTCAGCCTTGAGGATACGATAGATAACCGGGTCCCGCATATTCAGGTTGCCGGAACTCATATCAATTCTGGCCCGCAGCACCCGGCTGCCGTCGGGGAATTCCCCGGCCCGCATACGGGTGAAAAGATCCAGATTTTCCGCCACCGGGCGGTTCCGGTAAGGGCTTTCTTTGCCCGGCTCGGTCAGGGTCCCCCGGTATTGACGCATTTGCTCGGCATTCAAATCACAGACATAAGCCTTGCCCAGCTTGATCAACTGCACCGCGTAATCATAAAATTGTTCGAAATAATCGGAGGCATAAAACTGGCGATCCTCCCAGTCAAAACCCAGCCAGCGAACATCGTCCTTAATTAATTCAACGTATTCCACTTCTTCCTTGCTGGGATTCGTATCATCAAAACGCAAATTGCAAAGCCCACCGTTCCTGGCTGCCAGGCCGAAATTCAGACAAATGGACTTGGCGTGGCCGATATGAAGACAGCCGTTGGGTTCCGGGGGGAAGCGGGTCAGTACCCGCCCCCCATGCTTATTATTTTCCAAATCAGCCGTAATTATATCCTGAATAAAATTACCGGCAGAACCGACTTCAGTTACTTTTTTCTCTGACATTGATTTATTTTTCCCAAAATAAAGTTACATATCTATAAAAAAGCTATAGTAACAAATAGTTATCAAGCAATAGCAGTCATCATCCTACCATGATATTTTTTTACAAGTCAAGCAGTATCGGGGAATATGTGCGCATCAGGGAATACCTTCTTCCCCGCCTTGCATAAGTTTCTTCATCGGAACCTTTGCCTGACGGCAAAGAACCCGTGAAGCACTTAGCCTTGCATAAGTTTCTTCATCGGAACCTTTGCCTGACGGCAAAGAACCCGTGAAGCACTTAGCCTTGCATAAGTTTCTTCATCGGAACCTTTGCCTGACGGCAAAGAACCCGTGAAGCACTTAATTCTTTATCATTTTTCCATAATTGATGCTAAAATCAGCTTGCAAACCCCTCCTTGATGTGCTATTTTTGCAGTTGAAATACAAAAAAGGAGGCATAAATGGAAAAGGTAGTTCGGTTTTTCAGGGCGCCACAGCAAAGTTTTTTTCTCTTTGGGCCGAGGGGAACCGGGAAATCAACGTGGCTTAAACAAAATTTTCCAGATGCCGAAATGATTGATCTTCTGGCTCCTGATGTGTTTCGTCGCTTTTCAGCCAGGCCGGAACGATTGCGGGAAGTGACAAGAGGAACGAAGAGCAAAACCATAATTATTGATGAAGTTCAGAAAATCCCGGAGCTGCTCGATGTGGTGCATGAACTTATCGAAAATAAAGCCGGGCGTCAGTTTGTACTTACCGGTTCCAGCGCCCGGAAACTGAGAAGAACCGGGGTTGATCTTCTGGCCGGCCGGGCAATTGTCAAAACCATGCATCCTTTTATGGCGGCTGAGCTGGGCAAATCGTTTTCTCTGGTCAAGAGCCTACAGATCGGTTTAGTACCCCTGATTTGCAACTCCGCTGAGGTTAAAGAAACCCTGGCTTCATATGTTGCACTCTATTTAAAAGAAGAGGTGCAGATGGAAGGCGTTGTACGCAATATCGGAGCCTTCAGCCGTTTTCTGGAAGCCGTAAGCTTTTCCCATGGTGCCACCTTGAATATTTCCGAAGTGGCCAGGGAATGTCAGGTCAAACGCAAAACCGTGGATAACTATCTTGCCGTTCTTGAAGATCTGCTGCTCTCTTTCTTTTTACCGGTTTTTTCCAGACGGGCCAAACGGCACCTGATTTCTCATCCCAAGTTTTATTATTTTGACTGCGGTATTTTTCGCTCCTTAAGGCCCATCGGCCCCCTTGACAGACCTCAGGAGATCAACGGAGCCGGGCTCGAAGGCCTGGTCGCCCAGCATTTCAGAGCTTGGATCGCCTATAGCGGCAATAACTGCGGGCTTTATTATTGGCGCACGAAATCAGGGGTGGAAGTCGATTTTGTCCTTTACGGCGATAATACTTTCTGGGCTGTAGAGGTCAAAAATACTGAGCGAATCAACAGTAAAATGCTCAAAGGACTGACCGCGTTTCAAGAAGACTATCCGGAGGCCCGGGCCCTCCTCCTCTATCGTGGCAACGAACGTCTTTTAATAAAGAATATCCTCTGTCTACCCTGCGAACAATTTCTGGGCAACCTGATTCCAGGACAAGCGATTGCGGGATAAAAAACAAACAGGGGATATCAATATTTTCCCTCAGCGTCCTTCAATCAAGCGCTCAATCTCTTCCGGCGCCGGAACATCATCCCGAAGTCCGGCCCGGTACTGGTAGAGACACCAGAGATAAAGATTCTGTCGCTCATTAACCCTGACAATCTCGTCAATGGTTTTCCGGTCGCCAACAAACTGCCCCAAAAGGTTGACCACCTCGCGAAAAGATGCCGGCTGTTTTTCCTCCACCGGCACTTATACCGGCCAAAAAGGAGACTCATTTTTACAGGTGGAAGAATCCTGCAGAAAGGAAGTTACCAAAAATACCGGTTGTTCAGACCGACAACCGGCATGAAGAATAAAACTCTTTATCCGGTCAGCTCGGCTGCGGACATCAGATTGTCCTCCATAAACTTCAGCTCATCAATGCCGGAGATAATGATTTCAGGATTGATTTCCAGTTCTTCGGGATCAATCTTATCCTTATATTCTATCTGGCTGAGAAAAAATTTCATGCAGTCGAGGCGGGCTTTTTTCTTATTGTCGGAACGGATAATGGTCCAGGGAGCCAAGGTCCGGTTGGTTTCAGAAAGCATCTGAAATTTGCGCAACGTATACTGATCCCAGTATTTCTGGGCCAGGTTGTCCACTGGTGACAGTTTGTACTGCTTGAGCGGGTCGGTTTTGCGAGATTCGAAACGTTCTTTCTGGACTGCACGGGAAACCGAAAAATAAAATTTGAACAGACGAATACCATCCTTGACCAGCATCTCTTCAAAAAGCGGTACATCTTTCAAAAACCTCTTATTTTGCTCATCGGTACAGAAACCCATGACCGGTTCCACCATGGATCGATTATACCAGACACGGAGTCACAGAGGGCAAATGACTGGGGTTCTCTGTGACTTTGTGCCTCTGTGAGAGTATTTTTGTCTTTTCTGAAAACGTAGCCGAATATTTACCATGAATACTATGAAACATCTTGTAATCATTGAGCTAAGAGCTCATCGCTTAATTCAGGTGTCAGTAAATCACAGCAGCAGGGTTATGGGACAACAGACGATTTTCGGCCATAACGTGTTCTTGCTTTCAAAATTTCTGCATCAGTATTGACAAAACAATGTTTTTACATTACTGAAAAACATGCTATATGGGTTACATCGCAACACACAACCTGTTAATAAACGAGATATTAAGGAGGGATCATGAAAACACCAGAAAGGAAAGTTATTATCCTCATCACGGTAATGCTGTTTGCCTGCGTGTCGGTACTGAGCTATGCCGCAACACCCAAGCCGGCTGATGTCAACTGTCCGGCGACCATTGAATGGCAGATTGACGAACAGGCTGAAATCACCTCTTTTGCCTGCGAGGTGGGCACCTTCAAGAAAAAAACCGCTCTGATATTTACGGTTGCCATCAAAAATACCAGCAAGCAGGCACAACGATACCGCCTCAATATCTTCCTTTTGGACCAGGATAAGGCCGCCGGGCATCTTATCCCCCGGAAAGGGAAACCGCCGGTGGTAAAATCGGGTGAAACCGCTACAGTTAAAGTACCTTTTTTCAACGCCGATACGGCATCAAAAGATCTGCTGGTGGTATTGAAGACCATCGAATAAATACAAGATTGTCACCGCTATGAAACGTGAATTTTTTACAGGAGAAAAGACTTATGAATAAAAAAATATTTTTCATTATCACCCTGGCAGCTGTACTGGCTTTTACTTTCAGCCTCAACACTGAACCGGCCGCGGCCCGGACCAAATTCATCTCCATCGGCACCGGCGGCACCGGCGGGGTTTACTATCCCTATGGTGGCGGAGTCGCTGAAATCTGGACCAAGTATGTCAAAGGGGTGAGGGCGGTCGCCGAGGTTACCGGCGCTTCAGTCGAAAACACCCGGCTCTGTGACAAGGGCGAAACCCTTTTCGGTGAAATCATGAGTGACGTGGCTTTCCAGGCCTATACCGGAACCGGAAAATTCAAGGGGAAACCTCAGAAAATCCGCGGCATGTTCGTCATGTATCCCAATGTTTATCATATCGTCACCCGTAAAGATTCAGGCATCAAAACCATTGCCGATCTCAAGGGCAAAGATGTTTCTGTCGGCGCTCCGGGCAGCGGCACGGAATTTATGACCAGTCTGATTCTCCAGAACGCCCTCGGTATTCCCTACAGCTCTTTCGATGTATTCCGGCTTTCATTCAATGAGAACGCTAATGCGTTAAAAGATAATTCCATTGACGTTGGCGTCTGGTGCGTCGCCCCGCCAACATCATCAATCATGGACCTGGCCACCACCCACGCCATCCGGGTGGTCCCATTTACCAAGGGGGAAATCGATAAAGTAACCAGCAAATACCCCTTCTACGCCGGCTACACCCTGCCGGCAAACATCTATAAAGGCCAGGATCAGCCGGTCTATACCGCTTCAGTATGGAATACCTTTATCTGCAATGCCGACCTGGACGAAGACTTGGTGTACAAACTGACCAAGGCCGTTTTTGAAAACCAGGATTACCTGATTAAAATCCATCATTTTGCCAAGTATACGACCCCGGAAAACGCGGTCAAATATTCGGCCATCCCCCTTCATCCCGGGGCCATCAAATATATCAGGGAACAGGGAATCACCATTCCGGATCGGCTGATCGCCAAATAAGCAGCCTTTGGAAACACGGTGGACGGTATATGGTGTAAGGTTTACGGTGTAAGGGGGTCCTTTAACCTTGCACCTTATACCTTACACCTTTTTTCTAACCACAGACAATCACCCATGGAGGACATGAAGCCCATGAAGCCGCATCCTCCATGGGTATTTTTTTCAACATGGACCATGGTTCTGGCTACCGGTTTGATTTTTCTATTTTTATTGCAGCCAGAATTGGTTTCAGCGGCGGCAACAGCAGACAGGCAGCCCCACTTGATTGTCCGTGAATTTGACAGCGGCAGAATCATTCTTTCACTTAAGGTGGAGTGCGGCGACCGGGTTACCATCCGCTATATCCATTCCGTGGATAAAAAACCCATTTTCGAGCAGTTTCGCCTCGATCCCGAGCGTGGCCTGGTGCTGGAAAAAACCTGGTTCAGGATCTTTGGCGCCGGACTCGGACACTGGCCTGGCCATGGACAGCTGACCCAGAAAGACGGCTGGATTACCATTGACAAGATGAACTATACCCTGGGTAGTTTTGTCTTACGCATCGGTTCCCCCGGTGTTGATCATACAATTATATACCATCAACAAAGAATCAACCTGTCAGCCCTGGCTCCGGGACGCCGGGCGATGGTGGAATTTGAACCATGAATCCTGAAAAAATTGTCATTGAAGAACAATCAGCCAGCGCCTATCGTACCCCACGGGGGCTGACTGCCATTTTTATCACCATCGTAGCTGTCGGCCTTTCTCTCTTCCAGCTTTACACCGCCGGCATCTCGCCCCTGGCCGCCATCTACCAGCGCTCGGTGCACCTGGTATTGATCATGATCCTGGTTTTTTCTCTCTATCCGCCGATCAAAACCGCGGCTAAAAACCGGGTGGATATTTTCATGATCATCGACTGGCTGCTGATCCTGCTTTGCCTGGTTATCGGTGCTTATATCTGGATTGAATTCAACGCCATCGTTAAACGCCAGGGTGACTGGATCACCATGGATGTGATTATGGGCAGCATCGCCCTCTGCCTGGTTCTCGAAGCCACCCGCCGGGTGATCGGTTTTTTTATGACGGCCATCGCCATTATTTTTCTGCTGTTCACCTATTTTGGCCCCTGGATGCCCGACCTGCTGGCTCACAAAGGCTACAGCGTTGAACGGATCGTCACCACCCTCTACCTGACCACCGAAGGAATCTGGGGTCTGCCCACGGGAGTGGCTGCCACCTTTGTTTTCGTTTTCATTCTTTTCGGTTCTTTCCTGGAATGTACCGGCGGCGGCGATTTCTTTATTGACCTGGCCTACAGTCTCACTGGCCGGATGACCGGCGGACCGGCTAAAACCGCCATCCTGGCCAGCGGTTTCATGGGCTCGGTTTCCGGCTCAGCAGTGGCCAACGTGGTCACCACCGGCTCCTTTACTATTCCAATGATGAAAAAGGTGGGCTACAAACCCCATGTGGCCGGCGCCATTGAAGCCGCAGCCTCCACCGGCGGCCAGATCATGCCGCCGATTATGGGAGCCGGAGCCTTCCTGATGGCGGAGTTCACCAATACCTCCTATCTCTATATCGTCAAAATCGCCATCGTCCCGGCCATTCTCTACTATCTCAGCGTCCTTTTCTTTGTCCATTTTGAAGCCAAGAAAGAAGGCTTTAAACCCATAGCCAAGGCTGACCTGCCGTCATTCTGGCAAACCATGAAAGACGGCCTGCATTTCCTATTACCGGTTATCATCCTGATCTATGTGCTGTTCAGCAACTACAGCCCGATGATGGCCGGCTTTGTGGCGGTCATTTCAACCCTGGCCGCCGCCATGCTGCGCCGCCGTACACGATTGAATCTGAAGGGAATTATCAAAGGACTGGAGACCGGAGCCCGCAACGCGGTCATGGTATCGGTTGCCTGCGGCTGTGCCGGCATTATTGTCGGCTGTGTCAGTCTGACCGGCCTGGGACTCAAATTTTCCAGCCTGGTGGTTTCCTGCTCCGGCGGCAGCCCACTGCTGGCCATTATTCTCATCGGCATGGCATCCCTGGTGCTGGGCACGGGTCTGCCGGTGACCGCTTCCTACATCGTCCTGGTTATTCTCGCGGGACCGGCGCTGATGGATCTGGGCCTGCCGATCGTCATCGCCCACATGATTGTTTTCTGGTACAGCCAGGATGCCAATGTCACTCCGCCGGTTTCCCTGGCCGCTTTTGCCGGCGCCGGAATCGCTGGCGCTTCGCCGATGAAAACCGGTTTTGCCTCCTGGAAAATTGCCAAAGGACTCTACATCATTCCCATCATCATGGCCTACCGCCCCCTGCTCTGCAACGGTCCGCTTACTGAAGTCATCATGACCATATTTTTTAGCGCCATCGGGCTGATAGCCTTTACCAGTTTTCTGGAGCGTTTTCTTTTCAAACGCCTGAGCCTAGTGGAAACCTTACTGATGGGCAGCGCCGCCCTGGCACTTTTCTGGCCCAATTATCTCATCAGCGGCGCTGGTACTCTCCTGATGGCTGGAATTGCCGGCCGCCAATGGTTCAGTGGAAAAAATTAAGGTTACCATTATCGGCGCCGGAGTTGTCGGCCTGGCGGTAGCCGCCCGCCTGGCCCCACACTTCGACCATGAATTGCTGGTTGTCGAACGCCATGAAAGCTTCGGTCGCGAAACCAGCAGCCGCAACAGTGAAGTCATCCATGCCGGCATTTACTATCCCCCAAACTCCCTGAAAGCAAGGCTTTGCGTCCAGGGACGGCAGCAGCTTTATGCACTGTGCCATAAACATGATATCCCCTGCCGCCAGCTGGGAAAACTGATTGTCGCCGTCACCGCCGACGAGGAAAAGCAGCTGGAACTCAACCTGGCCCAAGGACGGAAAAACGGGGTAGGCGATCTGGAACTGATTACCGCCGGCCGCTGCCGGCAGCTGGAACCGGCCGTCAAGACCCGGGCCGCCCTTTTTTCCCCGTCAACCGGGATCATTGATTCCCACAGCCTGATGCGCTTCTACCACCAGCTAGCCAAAAGCCTTGGAGCCACCTTTGCTTTCAACACCGAAATTGAAAATATAGAACCAGTTCCCAGAGGATATATCCTGAAAACGGCGCCGGATTCTTTCAGTTTTTCAAGCGAAATAATCATTAATTGTGCCGGGCTTGAAGCCACTGTTCTCAGCCAGAAAACCGGCATCCCCACACCTCTCGTCCACTACGCTAAAGGCTGCTATTTCAGCTACACCGGCAAATCCCCAGTCAAACATCTGGTCTACCCGGTACCGCCGGCCGGCGGCCACGGACTGGGCATCCATGCCACCCTGGACCTTAGCGGTCGGGTGCGTTTCGGCCCTGATCTTGAATACCTTAAAAAACCGGACTACCTGGTGGACAACTCACGCAGGAATTTATTCTGCCAGGCCATTAAACGCTACCTGCCCGACCTGGATGAAAGCCGGCTGGAACCGGAGATGGCCGGCATCCGCCCCCGATTACAAGGACCTGGAGATGAATTTAGGGATTTTATTATTCGGGAGGAAAAAGAGGCAGGATTCCCCGGTTTTATCAACCTGCTGGGAATAGAATCACCAGGATTGACCACGGCTCCGGCGATTGCCGATAAA
>JAYEKE010000148.1 GCA_034660915.1 Pseudomonadota bacterium | reverse complement strand
AAGTTGTCATATTTGATCGGAAAAAAGTTGATTTCCGTACCTCATATCAGCCTGGTCAACCTGATTGCCGGTCGCGAGGTGGTTCCTGAGCTTATTCAGGACGAGGTTAATGCTCAAACCATATACCTTCGGGTACAGGAAATTATCGATCATCAGGAGAAGTTTGATCAGATGGTTGTGGACCTCAAAGAAGTGAAAAGTCTGCTGGGGCCGGCTGGCGGTGCCAAGCGGGCGGCCCGGGAAGTTGTAGACTGTTTAAAAAATAAGTGACATATCCATATGGCCATCTTTATTACTATTGTTATTTGTCTGCTGCTGTTCTTACTTTTGGGCTTCCGGCTGGTGGCTTATTTGTTCCGCTGGCTGGAAATCAGTAATCGTCCTGATTATGATCCTCCGCCACTCGATTACTCTCCTTATTTTCCCGGACACCTTTCTTTTGCCGCCTTTCGGGCAGCTCTGATTGAATCACTGAGCAGCATTATTATGGTGGCGCTGCTGCTGGCTGCCTGGTTGCGGAAATTCATTTGTCGATGCTTTCATATGAGAAGTCAACCGGTGAACGATAACCAGACATCGGTGATTGTCCTGGTTCCCGGTTACCTGATGAATGAAGGTTGCATGTGGATCTTAAGGTGGCGTCTGGTGCGGGATGGTTTTACGGTCAGAATTCTTGAACCGGTGAATAAGATGTCATCGATTGATAACCAGGCTCGCCGGCTTGGTAAATTTATTGATACCATTATTAATGGTGATACTTCCCTGACTTTGATTGGCCACAGTATGGGAGGGCTGGTGTGTCGCCAGTATGTGGCAAAATATGGTCATGAACGACAAAATGTGCATCGGTTGATTACCCTTGGCACACCTCACCGCGGTACCAGGCTCTGGTCGGCTGGAATCGGGGCGGTAGTTCGTGACCTGAGGCCTGGATCATCTTTTCTGGCGCAGTTAGAAGAATATTCAGCCGGACAATGTCCACGACAACGGCTTTCCATTGCCTCCGACTTTGATGAGCTGATTATTCCTAATGAGAATGCTGATTATCCAGGTGCCGAGCATCGCAAAGTTCACCTTGTTGGTCATTTCATGCTGGTGTTGAGCTCCCGGGTTTATGAACATATTCATAAATTTCTCAATAAATCGTAACTATTCAGCACATCTTTATGAAGTGCACTGCTGTGAGCAAAACCGGGACTGTCCCCGAGCCTTTTGGTTTAAAAGGGGACTGTCCCAGGCTTTTGCGGCGCATGTCGACATTGTTTCATAGTCCGTAAACATCTGGGACAGCCCCCGGTGAAGCTGGGGACAGTCCCGAGTTTACTACTTAAGTAGCGATGCAATGTGCTGAATAGTTACAATAAATCTTGAAATTATTATTTTAGCGATTATAGTTATAAGTAGAGTCAAGTGGATAGACGTTTTTCTGTAGTACGGTTTAAAAGGAGCAGCGAATGAAAATTGGTATAATAAGTGATACCCATGGTTCAGCATCGGCCTGGAGGCAGGCTATTGATGGTCCCTTTAATGACGTGGATTTTATCTTTCATGCTGGAGATGTGTTATATCATGGGGCCAGGAATCCTTTCCCCTTTGGTTACCAGACCAGTGAACTTGCCGACTTGCTTAACAGCAGCCCGGTTCCCCTCTTGATTGCCGAGGGAAATTGTGATTCAGATGTGGATAAAACCGTACTTAATTATCCCATCCAGCCATTGGTGTTTTCCCAATTGGAAGGAGTACGTTATTGCGTCATGCATGGAGATCAGGGAGGGATGGCGGATTTTCTCCGCTTAGCCCATCGATACCGGGCTGATTTTCTGATTACCGGACACTCCCATATCCGCAGGTTGAAAAAAGAGAATCATCTGATTCATATTAATCCCGGGTCGGCAGCGTTACCCAAAGATCACATTAATGGCTCAGTGGGAGTGGTAGACACCCTGCAGCGAACGGTAAATATTATTGATCTGGAAACCGGCGAGATTTTAGAAAACCTTACTTTTTCAATAAAATAACTTAAAATTATTGTAAGCATTCGACTTTGTTTATAGATTGACAAATTTTTATTATTTCTCACAGAGCTTGCTATATTGTAGTAAGCCTTGCATAAAAAATAAAAAGGGAGGGCGGGGGAAATTGGAATCGGGGTCACCGGGATTGGGGACATTCTTGAGTTTCGCGTTAAAAGTAAATTCAAGCTGTTCCTCCACTGGGCGAGCGATAGTCAAGAGTGTCCCCCCGCGAAGCACGGCGAAGCAAACGTGCAAGCCAGTACGTACCGCAGGCGAAGGAAGGCGGGCAGAAAGCAGGGACGTTGTTGATTTATTGATTTAAGTGAGAAAAAAGCAGGCTCTCACAGAGGCACAGAGGCACTGAGAACCTTGCCAAGACAAAGGCAAAAACCTGGACTTTTTCGAACTGATAAAAGATATTTCACCACGAAAAACACGAAAAACACGAAAAAAAAAGAGGAAAAGCAGTATGTAGCTGAAGGAAAAAAGGGACGTTGTTGATTTATTGATTTAACTAAGGGAGGGCGGGGGAAATTGGAATCGGGGTCACCGGGATTGGGGACATTCTTGAGTTTCGCGTTAAAAGTAAATTCAAGCTGTTCCTCCACTGGGCGAGCGATAGTCAAGAGTGTCCCCCCGCGAA
>JAYEKE010000147.1 GCA_034660915.1 Pseudomonadota bacterium | reverse complement strand
GAAATTATCATGCTTAACATTCCTGATGAAATTCAAAATAGATATTCTAAAATCTTAATACAAAAAAATATCAAGCCGAATCTTCATGACCACTACCTGAAATGGCTGAGGTTTTATCTTGATTTTTGCGATAAATATGAGCATTTGCCGGCTGAATCTAACAGCCTGGCACTTTTTCAAAAAAAGCTCCAAGAGAAAAATCAAGGCAGGTTTCAAAAAGATCAGGCCGAACAGGCAGTGCGTTTTTACTATTTATGCCTGGGGCAAAATACGGATAGAACTGCGCCGCCGACAGCAGACTCAAAACCCATTTTGCTAAAACCGGGGGAGCACAGATCAACCCGTCCTGTAGCAGATCAACCGGCACCGTCTGTCACTGTTTCTCCAGGCAGCGACAACCCGAAGCCAGTCAGTTTTGATGGGAATGTCGCCAGCAAACCGGTTCAACCCGTGAAACTCTGGACCAGGGCACTTAAAAGCTTGAGCGATGAAATAGCTGTGCGGCACTACTCCCCCAAAACCTTAAGCTCTTACTCGCTCTGGGCCAAAAAATTAAAATATTATACCAATGAAAAACCGCCGGAACAATTGACACCGGAAGATGTAAAAAAGTTTTTGACCGCGCTGGCAGTGGAACAAAAGGTCTCAGCTTCTGCCCAGAATCAGGCCTTTAACGCCTTATTGTTCTTTTTCAGGAATGTTCTGGGTAAGGAGTTTGGTAAAATTGACGGGGTTGTTCGGGCCAAGAGAAAACCCTATATTCCGGTGGTCTTGTCCCGAGAAGAGGTGGATCTGGTTATTAAGAATATACGCTACCCTTATGACCTGGTGGTAAAAATGCTTTATGGCTGTGGTTTGAGGCTGTCCGAGTGCATGAAGCTGCGGGTTAATAATTTTAATTTTGATCATGGTATTTTGACTATACACGATGGTAAGGGTGGAAAAGATAGAACCGTACCGCTGCCCCGGACGATTGAGCCGGAGCTGCAGGAACATCTGCGGCGGGTGATTGCCCTGTATCAGCAGGATCTGGACAACAACTATGACGGCGCTTTTGTGCCGGGATCACTGGAGAAAAAATATAGGCAGGCGGGCAAAGAACTACCCTGGCAGTGGTTTTTTCCGGCCAAAACGTTGACTTATGTGGCGGCAGATGGTGAAAACCGCCGCTACCATCTGCATGAGACCCATGTGCAGAAAGCTATTAAGCGGGCGGTAAAAAAATCAAAACTTATCAAACGGGCTTCGGCCCATACTTTTCGGCACAGTTTCGCCAGCCATCTGCTTCAGGCCAATTATGATATTCGCACTATCCAAAAATTGCTGGGCCATAGTGATGTGCGCACCACCATGATTTACACCCAGACAGTACCGTCGCAAACTATTAAGGAGGCTCAAAGTCCGCTTGATATACCAGGCAGATAATAGATATATCCGTGTTCAAGACAGCCATAATTAAAGGGTTAAGCCGATGGCCCATCCGGAAATTACTAATTTCCGGATGAAAACCAGCTAACGCGGGCGTTGCCCGCAAGCAAGTGGCTTTATCAGAGCCTTGCATAAGTTTCTTCATCAGAACCTTTGCCTGACGGCAAAGAACCCGTGAAGCACTTAACGTTTTCTTGTTTTTTAAACAAGAAAACAACCTGTAAGTTACTAAACAATAATGATACGACCCGGAAATTCAGCAGTAAAACGGCCGATTTCCCAGCAGTCCTGTCCGACAGCGAGAAAAGCCTGACGAACCGCGGAAACTCCTTGGGGATCAACCGCCAGCAGCAGGCCACCGGAAGTCTGGGGATCAAAAAGCAGGTCATAGACAATATCTGAGCAGTCACCCTGCCGGGATACCCGGCAACTGAAAAAATCCCGGTTACGGGCACCACCTTCAGGAAACAACCCCATGGAGCAATAATTCTCCGCCCCGGGCAAGAAAGGAATTCCTGAAAGTTCAATAACTGCACCCACCATCTCAGCCGCAACCATCTCCGAGAGATGGCCAAGCAAACCAAAACCGGTAACATCCGTACAGGCATGCACATATTCACGCCAGGCTGGACCTGCTGATTCCGCCGGCAGTTTATTCAGCCGTGACATTACTTCCAACACGGTTGAAATTTCTTCTTCGCTACAGAAACCGGCTTTCAGCGCCGTTGTCAGCACCCCGCTTCCCAGAGCTTTGGTCAACAGCAGGACATCCTGATCCCTGGCACCGGTATTTGTCCATATACGGTCGGGATGAACCAGTCCGGTTACCGATAAACCATACTTAACCTCAGGATCATCAATACTGTGACCACCGGCCAGGACCGCACCTGCCTCAGCAATTTTTAAAATTCCTCCGGCCAGAATATCCCGCAAAATTGCGTGATCGAGCTCCTTGATGGGAAAAGCCACGATGTTCATGGCCGTCAGCGGCTCTCCTCCCATGGAATAAATATCGCTGAAGGCATTGGCAGCGGCTATCTGGCCAAACCGGTTGGGATCATCTACCATTGGCGGGAAAAAGTCCAGGGTCTGGACCAATGCCCGCTCTGCATCCAACTGGAAAACTCCGGCATCGTCCGCCCCTTCGATACCCACCAGAAGACGAGGATCTGACGGCAAAGATAAACCGGCTAGAACTTCAGCAAGGTCCGACGGACCTATTTTTGCCGCTCAGCCTGAGGCGGC
>JAYEKE010000146.1 GCA_034660915.1 Pseudomonadota bacterium | reverse complement strand
GTAAATGACTACCGCCAGCACTACCTTCGCGTATTTTCCCCGGCGGGGGCTGGTCTGGCTGAGCGGGAAGCCCACATAACCAAAATAAAAGCCACTCCGACCAGCAACCTGATTCACTCGGACAAGTCATTGGCAATCGCCGAACTTCAGTGGCGCTTTTCAACCCCGCTCACCGCCATTATCCTGGCACTGTTGGGCATCCCGCTCAGCCAGACCAGCCCCCGCCGGGGAAAATACGCGAAGGTAGTGCTGGCGGTAGTCATTTACAGTATTTTTTACACCCTCAGTCTGGTAACTAAAACCTGGATTGGAGAGCAGGTTATCAACCCCTGGCCGGGAATCTGGGCAATTGAAGGGGCAATGGTCCTCTTATTATTGATCACCACCATAAGCTTTTTTCAGCAGTGGCATATACCTAATAAAAAAAGCTGAAAGAAATTATCAGGGATGTTCCGGCATGGCTCTCGCTCATTCTCGCCGGCCGTCCATGGCCGGCTTCCGAGGCGTCCGCCGCGAATCACCTCATGTGATTCGTTCGGCGGCCAAAACCGCTATGAGCCAAGCCCGAACATCCTGTAATGCACCATGGCGATGCAAGTCAGAAAGTTGAGTTGAACCACAGACAAACCATGAAAATAACCGACCGTTATATTATCAGAAACTTTCTCCAGGCATCCCTCCTGGTTACCGCCATCCTGCTTTTCCTTTTCAGTTTCATCGAATTGATGGGGCAATTAAAGGATATTGGCACTGGTCATTACCAGTTAGGCGATGCCTTTCGTTATGTTATCCTGACCACCCCTAAACGCTGGTTTGACCTTCTCCCGGTCGCCACCCTGCTGGGCAGTATCATCGGCCTGGGACTCCTTGCTGACCATAATGAACTTTTAGCCATGCAGGCCGCTGGTCTCAGACCTTGGAGAATCTGTCTGCCGGTACTGCTTATCGGGGTTCTTTTTATGATGATTGCGGGTATTTCTGCTGAATTTATTATTCCACCACTGGAACAACAGGCCCGAACCCAGCGGCTCTTGGCGCTTTCCGATACCGGCATGATTATGACTAAAGGTGAATTCTGGATTCGATCGGGAAATAACATTATCCGGATAGGGAAGCCATCAACACCGGGCACTATGGCCGGCATGGATATCTACGAATGTGACCAGCAGGGTCAGCTGAAAACATACCTGCACAGTCCCAAAGCTGATATTGTTGATAAACAAATCTGGCGATTACAGAATGTTGAAAAGAGAGAATTCACTAAAGAGGGCATAAGCAGGCAAACTATCACCCAGCTCACAATGGATCTTTCCCTCAATGCCAAGCAGCTCGGAATCCTTAATTTGCCGCCGGAAAGTCTATCCCCGACAAATCTTTATCATTATATAAATATCCTGCAACAGAGAGGACAAAATGCTGATCATTACATCATGGCCCTGTGGCAGAAATTAAGCGCCCCATTAACCACCGGGGCCATGCTGTTACTATCTCTACCCCTGATTTTCGGGCCGATCCGTGAAACATCAGCCGGACTGCTGATCACCATTGCCGTCCTGGTTGGTATTTTCGCCTACCTTTTCAACAACATCATCGGTGATCTTGGTTTATTGTTCAACTTTTCCCCGGCAGTCACCGTGCTCATGCCCATCGCGCTCATCCTGGTGATCAGTGCCTGGATGGCTAAAAAAAGATCATGGTAACAAGGGCTGCCAGCTGCCACGCTCAAAAAATTTATTTTCACTGAACGAATAACGATGCCGTTTGAAATTTACCTGCCAACCTTGATTGTTACGAGCAATACGGTAAAGATTATATTCTGACCGTCGATCGGGAGTTCTACCGATGGCCGATGCCGAAGGCACCCCGACAACAGGGATACGACCAGTCGGCGTTTCCAGAAATGAACAGGAAGCAATATGGGCATGGCCATGCAATACCAGCTCGGCTCCCTGGCGCTGCAACAGCTCACAAAAATCCCGGTAATCCGTCAGCCTTTTACGCCAGCTGATGACACCGGCAACCGGGGGATGATGGATTAAAATCACCCTGCATTGCTGCCGCGAACCATATTCGTTCAGTAGGGCTTCCAAATGCTGCAATTGCGCTTTACCAAGGGTCCCGGTAGCCAGAAGAGGCAGACAGGAGTTGGCGGTAGATAAACCAATGAAAACTACATCTCCCCGTTCACGGATGAAAGGAAATGAGATCTTCGGCTTTTCCCCGGGTGAATTGACACTATCGCCAACCAGATAGGGTCTCCATAAATTCCGGCCATTCTCCCAGGCTGAGGGCACATAAGCATCATGATTACCGGGGATGGCCGTCACTCGCTCCGGCGGCCCTAGTAAACGCAGAAATTCCGCTGCCAGACGATATTCATCAGGCAGTCCCAGGTGGGTTAAATCCCCGGTCACCGTGATATGATCCGGATGCTGGCATTTCAGATCTTCAACCAGAGCCGAGATAACCTTATCGCTATGTTCATGCCGGCGACGCCAACACCATGAGAGATAACCATACAAACGTTTATTGAGAAAATCACTCAACCGGCTGCCGGTGGTTGAAAAAAAATGAGGATCAGATAGATGTGCCAGAATAAATGGGGAGGGATTTCCAGTTTCAGACATCATGATTTCCGGAAGCTCTTCACAACGGCACTCTTCAGGCTTTACAACCATCATAAAAATCTATATAAAACAGAGTGATTTTTTTTGCAATGATTGTCAGCTGACAATCCCTGGACAAGATTAATCTTCATTAACCTCTAGACGAGAAAAGTTCATGTCCACCAGCGTCTATATCTTCCATGAAAGTCCGGTAAAACTTTGGGGGTTAACCTCCCGTGAACGTATTGAACGCGTTTTAGCCAAAGTCGGAATACATAATTTCATCTCTGACCCCAGGCAGGCAACAACGGATACTATCTTGCTGCTCCGCGCCGATTATCTCTACGACGATCGGGTCATCCAAAATTTGCTGGAAACACCTGATACCATCTTGCTGATTCCAAAAGCAGGCCGCGAAATTCCGGTCGCCGCCCAGGTCAAATCAGGCCTGGCTGCTAAAACCTACAGCTATCTTAACGATGGTCAACAGGATGAAGCCCTGCAAGATCTTAAACTGGTTACGCCGCAAACGCTAACCCCGGCATATCAGCAACGCCTGCGGAAATTTGACCCGCCTTTTGTGTTGCCGATTACGGAGCAAAATCGCCAAAGTCTGGAAAAACATCTTTTTTCCTGGTCATATAAAGGCATAACCGACCTGGTCACTAAATGGTGCTGGCCATTTCCCGCCCGGCTGGCAGTGGGGGTCTGCGTTCGTCGCGGCTGGAAACCCAATCAGGTAACCTTGGCGGGCCTGGGGCTGGTCATCCTGGCCAGCATTTTATTTTATACCGGTTTCTACGCTCTTGGCCTGGTGGCCGGCTGGATGATGACTTTTTTTGATACGGTGGACGGAAAACTTGCCCGGGTCACGGTTACTTCCAGCAAATTTGGTCACATTTTTGATCATGCCATTGACCTTATCCACCCACCCTTCTGGTATGTCGCCTGGGGATTAGGCCTGGCAAACAGCTCCCCTGTACTGTCACCTTCCCATTTGCCGCTGATTTTGTGGCTGATAGTCGGCACCTATCTCACCGGCCGTCTGGTGGAGGCTATCTTTACCAGCATGCTGGGACGTTTTGGAATCTTTTCCTGGCATCCCATAGATTCCTATTTCCGCCTGATTACCGGACGTCGCAACCCGAACCTTATCCTTCTAACCATCAGTACCCTGTTCGGCCGCCCTGACTTGGGATTATTGGCCGTGGCCTTCTGGACTGTTGTCACCAGCCTGTTTATGCTTGTACGACTGGCAATGGCAATCAAGACCAGGTTCACCAGCGGCCCTTTAACCCCGTGGTTAAGTAAAATAGACCCGGAAGAAAAACCCAAACCACTGGCAGTACGATTATTCACCCGACCACCTACTATATTGCCGGACGGCAGCCGGGGTTGATGGCTTCCAACTTTGCACCTTAAAGCTTGCACCTTTCTTTTATGACATGAAAAACCACCATCAACAATGCCTGAGATGGGATCATGACAACCTGATGGAACCGGCCATCGGGGTACTGAGCAATCCTTTAAGCGGGGGAAATAAACGCGGCCTCAGTTCCATCAAAAAAATATTGAAAAACCGACCTGAAGTGCTGCATCGTGAAGCCAGAGATCCCGCCGAGATTGCCAATGTCCTGGCAGCTTTTGGCAAAGCGGGAATCAAACTTCTGGTTATTAATGGCGGTGACGGTACTATTCAGGCAGTCCTTACCTCCCTCTTCAACCGGAAGCCTTTTGACCATATCCCTCCGCTGGCTATCCTCAAAGCCGGGACCACGAGTATGACTGCCGGCGATATCGGCCTGCCCGGCCGAGGGAACCAGGCATTATCACGCCTTTTGTTCCAACTCCAGAACAACCGGAAAATCAGAATTATCCAACGACCGGTCCTGGAGGTGCAAAATGGCAGTACAGCTTCCCGCTTTGGCATGTTTTTCGGCGCCGCGGCCATCCCCCAGGGCATTGAGTTTTTCCATCAGCGGGTTAATCGACACGGCCTCCGGGGGGAGCTTGGACCGGGACTGGTCATGTTTCGTTTTCTGCTGGCGATGCTCGGATTTCAGCGCCGGAAAATCCTGCGGGCCGTTCACATGACCATTCATTTGAACCAACAGCATGAGGCCACTGAAAATGACTACCTGGTAGTCCTGGTCAGCTCCCTTGAGCGGCTTTTTTTCGGGCTTCATCCCTATTGGGGGAAAGAAGATAGCCCTTTGCATTTCACCAGTGTCAGCATTAAACCACGGTATATGCTGCGCACCATCCTCCAATTAACCCGAAGGCAACGACCCCAACACGCCACCCCGGAGCACGGATATAGAAGTCATAATGTGGATCAGGCAACAATCCATTGCACCAGCCCCTACACCCTTGATGGCCAGATATATCATCCAGCTGACGAAAAATCTCCGATTACTGTCCGCCAAGGAGGGACGCTATCTTTTGTCCAGTTACAGCCATGAATATTCCCGCAGCATTATTATCGTTTATTAGCGAACAAACCGCCCTGGTAGTCGATCCGGCAACCGATATCCTGGTCGAAAAGTTGCAGCAGCGGTTTGGCAATTCCCTGCAAGCCATCCTGTTTTACGGCTCATGCCAACGAAGCGGTGATTATCATAGTGGCATTCTTGATCTCTATGTTCTGGTAGACAGCTACCACAATGCTTATAAAAAAAGCTACCTGGCCTGGCTAAACAAGCTGCTGCCACCCAATGTTTTTTATCTGGAGGCAACCGCCGGTAATCAGCCAATTCGAGCCAAATACGCTGTACTGACGCTGCATGATTTTATCCGTGGAACTTCAAAACACTGGTTCCATTCTTATCTCTGGTGCCGGTTTGCCCAACCGCTCAGGGTTATATTCCATGGTTCCGAACAAATTCTTACCCAAATCAACCTAGGCAGCGCCCAGGCAGCCATCACCTTTATTTCCCGGGTCATTCCCACCCTGCCGTCCAACTTTGATGCCCGAAAACTCTGGTACCATGCTTTTGCCCTCAGCTATGGCGCTGAGTTGCGTCCTGAACGGGAGGGATACTCAACAAATCTTTATAATATAGCCGAAAATTACTATGAGCAGCTGACCCGGCTTGCGTTACCGGCACTTCCCTTTCGAATTAACTGTACCAATGATACCCCTGCGTCCTGCTACGCCTTGATTTCAGAGCTCAGCCGCCGACACTGCCGACAAAGCTGGAAAATCAGAAAAATCCAGGGCAAGTTGCTTTCCATTTTACGACTGCTCAAGGCGTTAATGACTTTTCACGGTGGAATCAGCTATATCCGCTGGAAAGTTGAACGGCATTCTGGCATTACATTTCAAAAACCGGCTGACGGCAAACCTGAAACTTTATTCCAGCTTTGCAAATCATTCTGGCAGGCCTATCGCCAGGGAGGGTTTCGTTGAAGCTTATCTTCCTGTTCATTTCCATCTTACTCCTGATCTATGTCAATCCGGCCATCGGGCAAAAAATCTCATCACCCACTCTTAATCCTGATTCCGTCACTTGGAAATCCCTGATCTATCAAGCAAAAACTTTCTTTGGTACGGCAACGGCGGTGGTGGAGCTCAATGCCGGCCGCCAACCTGACCTCCCGGACCAACACGAAAACCATCCCACAGCCGCAGTGGAAGACACCTCCCAGGATACCCACAGGTTCTGCCTTTCAGCTACCACCACTATCAAACCCTATCTGGCAGCCAATCGCTTTTACCAAACTAAAGTGTGGTTTTCCCCCGAAAATGGTACGGCAATCAGGCGGTTGAGGCTGCTGAAAGGAAGGAAATATTACCTGAAAGATTATATCTTTGCCCTTTCCGGAGTCTATCGCTACCGGAAAAAACCAGCTGATTCAGCGGAAGAAACGGTCAAGCCGGAATTCTGGAGCAATACAGAGAAAACTTTCTACTCCCTTCCCGGCAATACATCAACAACCACCATCATTTCTGAACCGTCACTGATCTTGTATTATCTTTCGGCAAAGACATTAAAACCAGACTCAAGACCGGAGGAAATCTGTGTTTTCAACAAAAAACAATATTATATGGTAAAATTGATCAGGAAAGCGCCAATCCAGCTCCAAGTTGATTACCTTGAGCAACAGGATTGCCACA
Organism: Pseudomonadota bacterium; assembly: GCA_034660915.1. NCBI lineage: Bacteria > Pseudomonadati > Pseudomonadota > Pseudomonadota bacterium. The sequence goes on along the minus strand of JAYEKE010000146.1, from coordinate 4,673 downwards.
ACAAGTTGGTAAAAAAGGGGGAAATGGCTCTATCTTGCTACCGGCTTGTAAGCCGACCGGTGGCGGGAAAGGGTGAAGGCGCAGCAGAAAAATTCTCTTTTATGGGATTAACAGGTGAGATAAAGATATATTTCAATGAAGAAACCCGCATTCCCGTCCGGATAAGTGGCGATATTCCGCTCATCGGTCGGGTCCACTTCAACCTGCGACAAGTCATAAAGGCTGACCGGGGGTAATCCGGAAAACATGATTCCCCAGTTTTTCGGTATCTAATTCCTGATAATAGCCAAGGTCTGACTGCAATCGCTTAATCCTTTTACTCAACTCCTCAGTTGAAAGGCCGGGATAGCGATGACGTTGGAATTCCGGACGATATTTGGAATTGGGCTGAAATGACTTGATAGTTTTAGCCAGTCGGCGTCTTGACACCTGGAAACGCCCCGTAAACCTCTCAAAAAATAAGGGCAAAGGATTATTGGCAGATTCCTCAATAATTTTTTCCAGCGCCTCCACAATCCTCCGGCTGGCCAGCGGGCCATCCTGCGAAGCCAGATAGCCTGCCATCAGCTCCCGGCGCTCCCGACCGCCGGCAGCCCCCATTTTCCCAGCCAATATACTGCTGATTGATTCCCTGAGGCCGGAAAAATCATAGCACTGGTGGCTCAAGACGTTGGGAAGCCGGTAAAAACCGTTATCATACCCGGGATCACCATGCTCCTGGTAGCTTAAGGCCGGAACCCGCATGATATAAGCTTCCACCCCGGTGGTACAGCCATTGTGAATCACTGCCCGAGAGGCCAACAACCAGGGAATGACATTACCCTCGTTTATGACTTTCACCCGCCGGCAACCGGCAGCCAATCGATGGTAGACGGCCGGATTTTCAACCGGATGGGGCCGGACAATAATCGTCAGTTCGGGAAATGCCTGTTCCAACCGGGGAATCATGGCTTGGAAACTTTCAAATACCGCTTGTTTATGATCTCTCAGTCCCTCGGCAAAATGGCGATCCATCCCCACCGCTGCCCGGCCGAAACGTGGTTTTTCACCCGGGTTTTTCACCGGCTGAAAAAGGTTCTGATCGGGGTAAAAGGCATTAACAAAGCTGAAGTTTGTATTTATGAGCAGAAATTCGCCATATTTCCGCCGCAACTGCTCGGTTTCTTCGGCAAAAAAAGGCTGCATCTCGGGCCGCAGCATATCACCACGGGAGTTGCCGGTCAGATGGATAGGCATATCAGGCGGCAGGGAAGGATATTGCCGCCACAGTTCGGCATTTTCTTCCCCCCAGGCAAACAGGTGGGAAACATGGGCGATCGCTTCAGGAGAAAGACGGCGGGTAAAATAGGTTTCGGCGGGAGGATGAATCAGGGCCTCCTCATCCCAACCGGCGATGACATGCCCCAGTTTCCGCATGATCCGAAACATTTTCAGGCTGCGGGCGGTCATGCTTTTTGCCAGGTAAATACTGGGGGGGAATGCCCCGATGCGAAAACTTATTTCCAGACGGGAGCCGATAATAACAGAAAATTCATGCCGGGCGGCAATACAGGCAAGCAATAACTTGGCATCAAGTTCGCGAACCTGGTTTTCAACCGGTATAATTAGAGAGCGATTCATGACATCGCTAATCCAGTAACGTTAATCACCCTGCTTATCCGGCAAAATACCCTGCTGGAGAATAAACTCGGCATATTTAAAATCCAGTTCCGTATCAATATTGACCAGCAGATCGTCAATGACCACGTAAGAGGTTTTATCACCTTTAATGCTTTTTTTGGTCACCAGGCATTCCCGGCTGACGGCATAGGCAACCCCGTTCCGATGATAAACGGGAACCAGCTGCTGCCGGGCGATAATTGCCGCTCCGGCCGGATCGTAATATTCCAGGCGATCACCATCAAGGACCAGCTGTTTGAGCGGATGAGCTTTGGAATCGGTTTCGCTCACGGTCCAGACCGCGTCGTAATCCCCTTCGATGAGGCGGACAACAGTTTCCGTCACCTGCGACGGACGACGAAAAGGAGAAGTGGGTTGAAGCATAACGACGATATCATAACGACAGTGATCCTCTTCTTCACAGGCCAACAGGGCATGATAAAGAACATCCCAGTCAGCAATTCGATCACCGGAAAGGCTTTCAGGACGCAGAAAAGGCGCCTCAATCCCGCTTTGTAAAGCAGCGGCGGCAATATCAGGGTGGTCGGTGGAAACCACCGCCCGATCAACATAATCGAGCTTTTTGACCAGCTTCCCGACCAGACCCACCAGCGGCACACCGCCAAGGGGTCGCAGATTTTTGAGCTTAACCCCCTTACTCCCACCCCTGGCCGGCACCACCACCAGAATCTTACGGCCATCTATCATGCGAACCTCTTATACATGCAGTTTCCGGCAGGCTTCAGGCTGCCTTCAGTTATCCCCTAACATCCAGACAACTTCAGAAAGAGGGAAAGCTTCATGAACCTGAATAAATCCACATCGGTTTTCTCCGGCAGAAATGCGGTCGGATTCACCATCGCCGACAACTACAACGCCGGAGTTTTCGACCTTTTCCCGATCAATAATTCCAGCCAGAGTTTCGGGCTTTTTCCGGGGGTAACCAAAAACATCAACAAAATAATCAGTCCAGCCGCGAAAGGCGATAATCTCTTTCAGGGCAGCTTCGGGAGTGGTGGAGCTGACATACAACCTGGCCCGGGAGGAGAGGAAGTCAAGGGCCTCAACGGCATCCTCGATTTCACGGCAATGTTTTGCGCCATCGACGACAATATCATTGAAAGCCGCTGCCAGGGATCGAACTTCCGGCTGGCAGTCCTCATGCCGGCGGTGATCACGCCGCGCGAGAATTTCAGCCAGGATTTCATAACGGCTGGCTTCAAACATTTCATCCAGCACGGCACGAACGATATCCCGGGTCATCCAGTCAGAAAAAAGCTTAAAAAAAGCTTCAGATTTCAAGCGATTGGAATCAATGAGGGTACCATCAAAATCAAGAACGATGACTTTGATGGTTTTGTGAGGAGTCAAACAGCGCCCCATTTTATTGATATGGTGGTTTTTTCTTGAAATTCCTGCTGGTTTTCATCGCTATAATTTCTTTTTTCCCTGGATAGCATGCCAGTTTGGAATCACCGTTTTTCTGGATTCCCGGGGCAAACGGGCAATCCGCTCATCTTCATAAAAAGAATCATTATTATAATGGGTTGTGGATACTTCTTCAAAGATTGCCCCGTCAAGGGTGTGAAACTTGTGCCATTCACCTGGTTTAACCAGAATAGTATCACCTGGCTCCGCCTTGATCCGCCGACCGCCAAGTTCCACATCCAAATCCCCACAAAGCAGCTGGAAGGTTTCCTCTTTTTTCTCATGATAGTGATAAGGATGTTTCTGACGGGGAAGCATGATCACCAGCTTTTTGCAGTACTGGCGGTTAATGCAGTCAATGATCACCGCCCCAAACTCCCGAAACCGTTCCAGGCCGTAATGGTGAGATATTTCAATGGAGCTCTCCCGACCGATGTGAATGCGCGCCAGGTTAAGCATCCCCTTAACCTGGAGCATAATCCGGTAAATAATCTCTCGGTCCGGCAATGATGAATTAGCAACCTCCAGATTCAACGGTTGGTTGGCGGCATAATCGGCATCAGCTTCCATCCCCCCGACCCAATCACCACTGGCCAGTTGTCCTTCCTGAAGCGGCATGGCAAAAAAGACCTTATCCCGGGTAATTTTTTCGCCTTTTGCCATAGTATTCCGGGCATACACTCCACGCATCAAAGACCGTAATGAAGCCAATTCCGATGGGGTTGCCGGACTGCGATTCTCCCCGCCACAGGCCGCTACGGCCTCCTTATAAGCCGACAACCAGCTGGCAACCTGATCAGGCGTCGATGAGTATGCATTCAAAGTATACTTATCCGTACCGATCCCCACGTGACGTTCAAACAGCCGCGCACCCAGGGCATAGGACAAACGCACGGGAATATAGTTATTAGGATCTTCATGGGTGGAAAAACCGATGGGCAGCTGGGGAAACCTTTCCTGCAAAAGCCTTATCTGATTGAGTTCCAGTTTTTCCAAAGGCGTCGGATAAAGAGCCACGCAGTGCATGAGCGCAAAGTGTACGTTCTTGATTTCAAAAAAACTGACCAGACGATCAATCTTATCCATACTCAACCCGGCCGTTGAGGCCACTACCGGCTGGTTGGCGGCGGCAATCTTTTCCAGCAGCGGCCAGTCAGCTGCCGAACAGCTGGCCACCTTGATTATTTTAATCCCCAGCTCATGAATAACATCCACCGACTCTTCATCAAAAGGGGTACACATGGTATACATACCATTATCGATCACGGCTGCCAGCAGCCGCTGATAATCTTCCCGGCTCAGGGCGGTACCCATAAAGCGCGGAATGTGTTTCACATCCTGCCGTTCCTTGAATTCGGGATGGATAAAAGTATCAAGCTGACGGAACTGAAATTTAAAGGCACCCCGAACTCCGGCAGCGGCATTAACCTTCCCTATTTCCTTGATAATCCGCAATCCGTGCTTCACATCACCCTGGTGATTATTCGCCAGGTCGTAAGTAAATAAATTATCAAAATCAAAAATCGTTTTCACTCTTCCCTCACTCGTTTAAATTAATTCCAAGGCCTCAGGACAATAGCCGGCAT
>JAYEKE010000145.1 GCA_034660915.1 Pseudomonadota bacterium | reverse complement strand
TTAGCTCAAGGCTGAAATACATTACCCCGATTGAGAATAAAATTCGGGTCGACAGCGGTTTTGCATCGTTTAACCTGTTCAATTGCTTCCTGGTTGAAACAGCGGAAAAAATCCTTCCGTTTCCGCTTGCCGGTTCCATGCTCGCCGGAATAGACGCCGCCCAGTTCGGCTGATTTGGCAATGATTAAATCGTAAAGTTCAGTGGCCCGTTCCAGGTTGGACTTTTCCGGCAGGACAGTAAAATGGAGATGGCTGTCGCCGAAATGGCCGAAGGAAAGGTAGTCGACTCCGTCGGCGGTTAGAATCTGATGGACATACTGGAGAAAAGCTGGGAACTGTTCCTGGGGAACTACCGTATCGGTCATGATTGTGTAGGTGCCCCGTTGCTGGACCAGTTCCAGGGCGTTGGCCGGCATAGAATGCCGGGCTTCCATGAAGGTGCGTTTCATCGGTTCGTTGTCCAGCAGGATGACCGCTTCAGCCTCGATGCCGCAGTTGGATTCCAGCAGCAGGTTAAACCATTCTTCAGGGGCGGAATCCAATGATTCTCCGGCCAGTGGCACCTGGATGTATATGGCTACCTGGTTGTCACCGTGGAAAAGCCGGTTTTCATGATCCATGTACCGGCGGCAGTTGATGCCAAAATATTCCAGGGCGGCCAGGCGGCCGAAATCACCATCCAGGTGCCGGTAAAGGTAATCCTGGAATTTCAGTGCCTCCTGCTCCCCGGGGAGGGAGAAGAAAAGATCCAGATAGGCGGTTGGACGCGGAGCCAGTTTAAAAACGGCAGCAGTCACCAGGCCAAACAGCCCTTCACTGCCGACAATCAGGTCAATAAAATCCATTTTTCCATCAGCAGCGGAAAAAGGGCCGCTGGCATTTTTGATTGACGGCCGTGGATAAGTGGGAACAGGCCAGTCAATGGTTTCTTCACCATGCTGCAGTCGGAAAAAGCCCTTTTCCGAACGGTACTGGCCGCGTTTGGCCTGAATTTTTAAGCCGTTTGGCAGTAAAAAGCTGATTTCCTCAACCCATTCCCTGGTAGCGCCGATTTCTCCAGGAATAAACCCGGAGGCATTGCAGGCAATAGTGCCGCCAATCCAGGCATCTGACCGGCTGGTGGGATCGGCCGGGTAATAAAGTTTTTGGCCACTTTGTTCAAGTACCAGATTGCGCATATCTTCAAGGACCATGCCGACCGGGACGGTAACCCGTTTTTTCTCAATGTCAACGGAAACCTGCGGGTTTGTCATCCGTCCCAGGGAAATGACCATACCCCCTTCAGCGGTGGCGCTGCCGGTGAGATTGGATTGGCCGGCACTGATGGTCATCGGGATTCTGGCCGCGTAACAGGCCCGCATAATAATGGCACATTCCCGCTCACTTTCCGGGCGGCAGAGGGCTTCGGCATGGCCGGGTAGGTTTGAACTGTCGGTGGAAAAACCGGTGACGATATCCTGGTCCAGGCTGATCTTCAGGCCGAATTTATCAGCCAGAAATGTGGCGAGATCCTTAAGCTTTACTGGATGGCCAGTACTGGCGTAATCATCAATCAGGCGGTATTCTTCCGGGAGTAAAACTTCTTTCATAGGGATAATACATGTTGCCATTCTATTCTCCTTTTTCCGGGGATTGCGGCTGTAAAATTGATGACTTTGTAAAAACTCCATCTTCTTTGTTATGCTGCAACCTTCGTCATTGCAGCGTACGGTAAAGTACGCCTCATGACTTAGGTTTTGCCTGCCTCAAATATGAAGCTTTTACTGTGCCATCTGGTTTGTGACTTCTTACGAAAGTGTCAAAATCAATAAAGGACCATCGGGAACCACGGCCCAGCGGGCATCAGGGCCATGCAGGGCCAGCAATTCGTCAATCGCTTTGTTCAAGTCGGTGACCGGTTGAAAATGGTAACGTTCCAGCTCGGTCGGGAGGATTCCCCTGGTATAGAACCAGACCGGATGATCGATCATTACCTGGTAGGTTTCCTGGGCGCACCATTGGTCAGGGATGAAGAATTCTCTGGCCAGCAAGCGATCAATAAACTTCTTCGGCGAATCGACCATTTTTAGAATTTCAATATATTCCGGGCTGCCGAGACCTTCTAAACAGGCACTGGCGATGATGATTTCTCCACCCTTCTTGACCACCGGGGCAGCGCCGGTGATACCTTTTACCGACTGATACAGGTTGCAGTCCAGGGGGGCACCGGAATTGGTGGTAATAATAAAATCAAGCGGTTCATCCACTTTTTTGATACAGAAAGGAGTGAGAAATCGGCAGCCTTCCAGGTGGGCTTCCACCGGATCGCCGGCGAAAACCCGGGTAATTTCTTTGCGGGTGTTTAAGGTGACATTAACGATGAAATCTGCTCCTGCCTTGGCCATGATAGCCAGGCCGGCTTCATGAAATGGATTACCCTCAAGGGTACCATAGACAGTTTCGGGATGGGCAATCATTTCCGGTCCATGCATGTATTCCAGGGTTTCAATGGAGGAAATCCCCGGCAGGATAGACTTGCGGCCACCGGAAAATCCCGCCCACATATGAGGTTCAATGAAACCGGTGAGAATTTTCAGATCAGCGGCCACATAATGGCGGTTAATCAACGCCGGGACCTCACCGTTTATTTTTCCCACCAGGATCATATCATCTGCCTGCTTGGAAAAATGATTGATAAT
>JAYEKE010000144.1:8949-11422 GCA_034660915.1 Pseudomonadota bacterium | reverse complement strand
TTTTTTAATGTAAGCTATTTCTAAACCAATATAAATTTGCGTCCGCAGCTCGGCGCAGGAACCTTTGGCATAGGAAAGAAATTTCAGACATTCACGGGTTGATTCACGTTCAAAGCCTTCGGCAATATTGCTGGGGACAGAAAGACCTGAACGGGTTATCTGATCTTTAAAACCATAATCTCGGCAAGAAGAAAAATGCTTATATATTTCGGCGCTCAAACTGGTTGCCCGCTTCCAAACCACAAGGTCCTCAAACCTCATTTTCCCCTCCCACCTGCAGCCTTTAGCCTTTAGCCTTTAGCCTTATACCTTTCTTTTAAAAATACCCCTCTCGTTTTTTCTGCTCCATCGAGCCTTCCTGATCGAAGTCAATGACCCGGGTGGTACGCTCGCTCTTGGTCACCACCATCATCTCTTCAACGATTTTTTCGATGGTATCAGCTTCGGATTCAATCGCCCCGGTCAGAGGATAGCAGCCCAGGGTGCGGAAGCGGATCATTCTTTTCCGCGGCTTTTCCCCAGGTTTCAAAGGCATACGGTCGTCATCCACCAAAATCAGGTTGCCGTCGCGCTCAACTACCTCGCGCTCGGCGGCATAATACAACGGCACAATGGGAATTTTTTCCAGGCGGATATACTGCCAGACATCCAGCTCCGTCCAGTTGGAAATGGGAAAAACCCGGATGCTTTCCCCGGGATTGACCCTGGTATTGTAGAGGCTCCAGAGTTCCGGACGCTGGTTCTTGGGATCCCACTGGTGAAAATTGTCCCGGAAGGAGAAAACCCGCTCCTTGGCCCGGGATTTTTCCTCATCCCGGCGGGCTCCACCGAAAGCGGCATCAAATCCGTACTTGTCCAGAGCCTGGAGCAGAGCCTGGGTTTTCATCACATCGGTATGGACCTTGCTGCCGTGGGTAAAAGGCCCGATCCCCTGGCGCCAGCCTTCTTCATTGTAGTGGACAATAAGATCAATATCGTGGCGGCGGCAGAATTCATCGCGAAAGGTAATCATGTCGCGAAATTTCCACCGGGAATCAATGTGCATCAGGGGAAAGGGAATCTTGCCGGGGGCGAAGGCCTTTCGGGCCAGGCGGGCCATGACCGAGGAATCCTTGCCAATGGAGTAGAGCATCACCGGATTGGAAAACTCGGCCGCCACTTCCCGGATGATATGAATGCTTTCCGCTTCCAGTTCCTTCAGGTGGGAGAGGGAATATTTTCTTTCCATAAGAAATACCTTTTATAACTTTTCAACTTTCTAAGTTATGCTAAAAACAGCTGGAAGAAATTTCCCCGGATGTTCCGGCATGGCTCTCGCTCATTCTCGCCGGCCGTCCATGGCCGGCTTCCGAGGCGTCCGCCACGAATCACATCGTGTGATTCGTTCGGCGGCCAATACCGCTATGAGCCAAGCCCGAACATCCGGAAATACAAGTCAGAAAGTTGAAAAAATTTTTTACACCTCTATCAGCTGCCGCTGTCGCAAACAGGTGATAATGAGGTCCACCGCCTCCGCTTCCGATAACTCATCCGTCTTCAGAGTAAATTCCGGCTTTAAGGGTGGCTCGTAAGGAGCCGAGACGCCGGTAAACTCGGCAATCTCGCCGGCATCCGCTTTTTTATAAAGACCTTTGGGGTCCCGGAGGCGGCAGGCATCCAGGGAGCAGTCCAGGTAAATTTCAATAAAATCGCCGGGGGCCATCAGGGCGCGAACGGCGTCGCGGTCACGGCGGTAGGGAGAGATGAAAGCGGTAATGGCCACCAGGCCGGCTTCCATCAGGATTTTTGCCGTTTCACCCACCCGACGGATATTCTCCTGCCGATCGGCCGGGGAAAATCCCAAATCGCGATTCAAACCATGGCGGAGGTTGTCTCCGTCAAGAACATAGTTACGCACCTGCAAGGCATGAAGTTCTACCGCCAGGCGGTTGGCCAGGGTGGATTTCCCGGAACCCGACAGGCCGGTAAACCAGATAACAGCGGAACGATGCCCGTTGAGCCGGGCGCGCTGCTCCCGGCCAAGCAGTTCAGCATTCCAGGTCAAATTCTCAGCTTTGGGGTTGCCTTTCACCTTTTTCCTTTCACCTTTCGCCTTTAGAGTAAATAGGGGACAGACCACGGTTTTTGAGCCAAGAAAGCATGAAAAATATTTTAAAAAATAAGAAAAACCGTGGTCTGTCCCCTATTTTCTGCCAACCCCATAATACTCAAATCCAGATTCCCGCATCTTAGCCGGGGTATAGACATTGCGCAGATCGATGAAGATTGGGGTTTTCATCCGCTTTTTAATGTCCGCCAGGTCCAGGGCCCGATACTGGTTCCATTCGGTCAAAAGAACCACCGCATCAGCATTATCGCAAGCTTCGTAGGCGGAATTGGCGTAGGTGAAATCAGGAAACATTTTCTTCGCTTCGGACATCCCTTCAGGATCATGAACCTGAAGCCGGGCCCCTTTATCAGCCAGGGGCGGCAA
>JAYEKE010000144.1:0-8849 GCA_034660915.1 Pseudomonadota bacterium | reverse complement strand
GGACGCATGAAATCACTGATAGCCGCCCCTTCACGCAGAAACTCCGGGTTGGAAACCACGTCAAAATCCGCCGCGGGATTTTCTTCACGTATCAGCCTGGCCACCTGCCGGGCGGTTCCCACCGGTACCGTGCTTTTATCAATTACCACCGTGTAGTCTTCCAGATGAGATGCCAGTTCACGGGCGGCAGCATAAATGTAGGTCAGATCGGCATAGCCATCACCACGCCTTGATGACGGGGTACCGACGGCGATAAAGACCGCCTGGGACTTTTCCACTTGCCCATCCAGCTGACCGGTAAAAACCAGCCGACCGTCAGCAACGTTTTTGGAAACCAAGACTTCCAGACCCGGCTCATAGATGGGAATCTCCCCCTGCCGCAGTTTGGCAATTTTCTGCTCGTCCTTATCGATGCAAACTACCCGGTGGCCGAATTCCGCCAGGCAGACGCCGGTCACCAAGCCCACATAGCCGGCCCCGATTATAGTAATGTTCATAGCTATGTTTCCTTAACATGTAACGGTGAAATTTAATGCCGAAAGGTCAAAAAAAGAATCGGAAGAAGGCATTTCCAAGCAGTTATGTATCAATCAGGAACTTTCTTGTCAATAATCAAGACAGAGCCAATCCCTCGAAGTTATTTTTGAGCAAACCCTTAGCGTTTGATGATGGTCGGGGTAATGAAGACCACCAGTTCACCCCGCTCCATATTCTTCACATCGTGCTGGAACAGTTTGCCGAACAACGGAATTTTGGAAACCCCGGGAACTCCGTCTTTTTGCTTGATGGTATTATCGAGGACTATGCCGCCGATCACCGCCGTCTCCCCATCCTTGATCAGTAGGGTGGTATTGACATTCTGGGTATTGATGATGGGTTCGCCCTGCTCGGTATTTTCCCCCTGGCTGTCATTACTGATTTCCAGCTCAAGGGTGATTTCACCGTTTTTGGTCACATGGGGTACCACTTCCAAGCTCAGTTCCGCTTCCTTGAATTCAGTATCCGGGTTGTCGACGTCGGCCGACTTGTAGGGGATTTCCTTTCCCTGGCCGATTTTGGCTTTATGGTTGTCAAGCACCATCACCCGGGGATTGGAAAGGGTATTCACCAAATCCTTCTGCTCCAGGGCTGAAAGCCTGACGTTAAAAGCAAAGGAATTCAGCTTGCTGATGCCGAAGCTCAGGGCCGAGGAAGCAGCCGGGGTGGGCAGGTTGATCATGGTGTTATCAAAACTGCCGCCGGCCGCACTGCCGCCAATATTCAAAGTTTTCCGGTCGCCGCTGCCGAAATTGCCGGTATACATGCCGCCCCACTGGATACCCAGCTCTTTGATAGCTTTATTGGCAATAGTAACAATCCGAGCTTCAATCATTACCTGGGACGTGGGGATATCCAGCACTTCCAGTAATTGTCGAATCTGCTGCAAATGACTGGGAGTATCGCGGACCATGAGGATGTTGGTTCGGCCGTCAGCCCGCAGTTTTCCCCGCTTGGACAATAAAGGTTCCAACTGGGGGGAGACATCTGCTCCCTTGCTGTAGTTCAGGGGGATATACTCGGTAACCAGATCTTCACCCAGTTCGATAATTTCGTCCGCCTTCACTACCCGGTAGACTTCTTTATCCCTGATCATCCCCAGATCGTGAGATGCCAGAATCGCGTTCATCGCTCCTTCGATACTGATTTCATGAAAATTAAGCGATACGGTTGCCGACGGCACTTCCGCCCCGAGAATCAGGTTGATGCCGGCCTCGGCAGCCAGGGCTCTGAGAATATCCTGCAAGCCGGTTTCCCGGCATTCCAGGCTGATTTTTTTCTGTAAATCATTTTGAGCTTGAAGCGCCGGCGTTTGTTCAGCGGCTTCAGCAGCTTCCGCTGCCGGCGCCTGTCCATCAGATTCCCCCGCGAAACCGGAAGAAACGACAATCAACAAGAGTGAAGTAACGAACAGCAAGAGGAAAATAATTTTTCTCATAACTCATTCCTGCCAGCTTTTCAGCCGATACCTTAAAAAATGTTGTGGACTTATGACTGTCTTGCTATTCAGCCGGGGAAAGGTCCGCTTCCCCAGCTACGTTCACCAAATGGATAAAACTTTTCCGGCTATCAGCGCCGGAAGATAATTGTCTTGAATCAGGAGCATTAATTTCCGTTTTATCATCCGTGAGGTTAATGGTGAAATTTTCCTTGCGGTTGACAATCGAACGGAGAGGAAGCTCCACCACCCGACCATTTTTCAGCAGCACCACCCGATCAGCCTGGACTTCGGCAACGATAAAACCCATCACCTGATCATCGGGCACCACCAGCTGATCACCGACAATTGCCTTATACTGATTATCGCTTTTGATCACCGCTTTTAATTTAAGATTGGGCGGCAGGGAAAAGTTTTCATAGGGTGCCGCCTGAGCACCTTTCGTCGCCATGATAACGGCTTCTTTAGCCACCAGCAGGGGGATGAAAGGATTGTGCTGCCACTGATATTCAGGCTGTCCGGAACCACGGAAAACCCCGGCGGCCAATCCTGGCACAGCATTCCCAAAAAGCAGCATGGCGACAAGAGAAAAGATGATAAATATTGTTGTTCGTTGATAAATCACATCAATCGCCTCAGTTTGTCGCGGATATATTTTTTTGTTCAAACTGATAGTTGTTAATTCCCAGAAGAACTTCAACCCGGGGCAAAATCTCCGGGTGAGTGATAATTTTCAGGTTACCGATGGTATATAATTTCTCCCCCGAAGAAAAGTTCTCCAGGTAGGAAGCCATTTTACGGTAATCCGCCTGGAAACTGACTTCAAAGGGTTGAACCAGGTAGTGCTCCTTTTTTTCCGCCGCTTTTTTTCGCAGGGCCAGCAAGGTGAAATCTGCTGGAGATTCCGTAACCGCCAAAGTTTTTACCACCCGGGAAATATCCTGCTCAGTGGCCATCTGCTGCTGGATCTGCTTCAGTGCCTGCTGTTTCTCTTCCATTTTCTGTTTCAGTGATGCCAGACGTTTCACCTGCTGATCCAGTTGCACCGGGCTCTGGGGCAGGCGCTGGATTTCCTCCTCTACTTTACGAATCTGCTGCTCGCTGGCTGTCAACCTGGATTTAAGGGGAGCCGTCACCAGATTCTGGTAACCGTAGACCACCATAGCCAGAGAAATAACCGCAAGCAGGACAAAACGCAGCTGGGCTTTGGAGATTTTGGCCAGTTTCAGTTCTTTCCCTAATTGTTTCGGCAGGATAGTCATGAAAGTGTTTTCGTCACTTGAAATAAATACTTTAACTCAACTTTCTGAGTTGCTCTAAAAACAACGGAAAAAATTTACAGGGATGTTCCGGCATGGCTCTCGCTCATTCTCGCCGGCCGTCCATGGCCGGCTTGTGAGGCGCGCTAAAGCAATGTCCCCCATTATCCACCGCGAATCACAATGTGGGACAGTTTTAAAAACTGTCCCAACCCAGGCCAATACCGCTATGAGCCAAGCCCGAACATCCGGTAATATGTCCCTGGCAACGCAAGTCAGAAAAAAGTAAAACCTAAACTGAGTGATTAGCCTTTAGCGGTTAGCTATTAGTTTAATGATTACAGGATGTTTTGCTATTACAAACTTTCACCCGTTGGGTGTTATTTCTCATTAACGTAACGCCTTTATTTTTCAAGGCTAAACGCTGATAGCTAACAGCTAATGCTTAACTTAGGTAAAAGTTACTCTCACGGAGTTACAAAGCCACAGAGAAGCCCAAACATTTGCCCTCTGTGACTCTGTGTCTCTGTGAGAAATAAGAAAAATTTGCCAATTTATAAATAAACGAATGTTTACCCGCAGATTGTGAAATACCGTCGCATTTCTTAAATTATCGGCTATTCCGGCACTTCCATTTTTAGAATAAGGCGATCATTACCCCGGTAGATGCCAAAGGTAAAGGTGCCGCAGCACTCGGATGTCGAACAGCTTAACCAGGCCGGGGCAACGGGACAGACGGTGATGGTTTCCGGGTTGGCACCGGCGGGTTTATCCACCATCAGATAGCCGACCCCATCGGTCACATCGGGATTTGAGCTTATGTGCGCCCTGAGTGAATCGAAAGCTATCCCGGAGGTACAGTCATCGTCTTCATTGACCTGCCAGCTGCCATCCCAGTACTGAGTATTAAAGGGGGAGTGGGTAATGTCCTCGGTTTCAAGACCATAATTATCATAAATCAGTAATCGACCGGAACGCAATTGGATGCCGCCGATAGTATAGATGACAAAATTCCCGTCGCTGCCGTAAAAAACGCCGTCACTGTCAGCAACCGCGAGCGTCAGGTCAAAATCAGCGTCAAAAGGAGGGGTAACTTCCCGGAGATAGGAAAAGGTATCAGTCACCGTTATCGTCTGGGAAGACACCGCCGCCAGGGAAATATCGTCGGGAGTTACATTAAGCGACCGCCCACTGACGTTGTTGCCATAGACCGGAGTCAGAGTCGTCGCCAGTTTGAAAAAATCATCACGATAGTTCTGCGTCTCTTCATTATTGCTGTTCCGGGCGGTAATGGTAATCTGCGGGGCATCCTGGTAGCCGAAGTTTTGCCCCAGGTAGGTGAAGTTATTGCAAAACGGGGCCAGGGAAACCCCGGACGATTGCACGTCGAAATGATCGGGGATGAAACGGCCGATGTTGCTGCTGGTGCCGGTGATGGCAGCGCCGCTACCCAGGTAATCGGCATCGGTCACCGTCAAAGCAATAATCCCCACTTCGCTGAATGTCTGGTCGTCAACTGCTCCCAAACCATTGACCAGATTCATGGATGTGCTCCCCAAACTGCCGTAGCTGCCGCCAACCGGGTCGACCAGGCTGTGGCTGACCGGGTTGCCGCCGGCCTGGTAATTTGGGGTCACACCATTGTCCGCCAGGTTGGCGGCGGCATCGGAAATACCATCATTATCCGTATCATCACTTTGCTGCCACAGAATCGCCTGGGCCGAGAGATTAAAGGAAGTGCCGGCCTTGACAAAAACAGAACTGTCGGCACCATTATCGGCCAGGCCGTTAGCGGTCGTAGTGAAAATATAAAATCCCAGGGGACGAAAGATAATAACAGGATTATTAACGCAGGACATATCAAAAACCCCGTCACCATCGCTGTCGTAGCGGATTTCCAGCTGCAGCTGTCCGGCATCGTCATACTGTAAAACCAACGGCGCTTCACCCTGGTCAAAATCAAGGGACACCGCTGTCCAGTCTTCATCCACTTCAGTACCGTTAAGGTTGAGCGGCTCAATGCCGGCTGGAGGATCAAGATAGGTAATTTTCGCCTGCACCGAAATACTGCCGTCGAGCAGTGATTCACAGGCCCCGGTGGTCGGGTTGACCTGTACGGCTTGAAGGACAATATTTTGTCCATTCCAACCCTGGTCGGATGGTTTCCCAGAGAGCTGAACAGTATTGCCGGGATTGTCCCAAACCAGCAAAAAACCATCTTTGTTGTACGTCAGGTTCAAAGCCCCGGTAGCCGACCCATCAACCACCTCAATCCGCACCACCTCACTGTCCTGCCCCGCCGGGATATCGCTGTCCCGCAGCCAGAGTTTTATCTGGCCGTTGTCCACAGCTACAAAACTGTAGCCAGCCGAACTATGGCCATTATCCGTCCATGAACCCTGCGGTGGGTCGTCATTGACCAGGCTGCTCAAGGTATCGTACCAGAGCGCTCCGTTGTCGGCGGTCAGACTCACCGTACCCGTATAACCGGAGATCACATTGTCGTTTACATCCACCGCCTGGATAGTAATCAGCTCCGCCCGGCAGGCCAACGCCTGCTGATCATCATCTTCATCAGTAATGATAAAATGGTCGACACTGCTGCAGGAAGAACAGATACGATCGCTGCCATCCTGATTCTTACCGGCCTGCTGATTGGTATAAAGATCACTGATCTGAGTGCCGCTCAGGGCCTCGGAATAGATCAGCACTTCATCTATCTGGCCGCCGAAGAAATTCCGGGGGGACGTACTCCCCCGGGCACCGACCAGTAGTTTATTCCCGTTGCTGCCCATGGCACCGCTCTGAGCTCGTTCATAGACTAACAACACCCCATTTTTATACACCCGCTGGGAACTGCCGTCATAGGTCACCACCGCGTGGGTCCACTCTCCTGCGGTCACTGGAAAAGAACTGCCCCCATCCCAATACCAGTGCGGCTGCCAGGCGTATTGAAAATGGCCACTTTGCACCCTAGCCTCAAACAGAGTCTCCTTATTGTAGATAATATTTTCACCACCGCTGCCGTCCCACTTGAACCAGACGGAGACTGTCCAGTTACTGCTCCCGGGACTGAAACCAGTGCCCAGATCCACGTACTGGGAACTGCCTGAATCAAATTCTCCCGACCGACATACCTGGCCCGCAGCTACTGTGGTCACCCCGTTTTTCGCCGTCCCATCATGGGCGTTGCCACTGGCATCCAAAACCTCACTGGCACTGCCATCCCAGTAACATTCGTCAAAATGATAGTCCGCCAGGGGGGCAATGCAGCTACAGCCATGGCTTTGATGCAAAACCACCCTTAAGCCGGATTCATCAATGGCGCCAGTAAAAACCTGGACTTCATCCAGGTTACCGATAAAACGGTTCCAGGTTTCCCCGTTATTGGTTTCGCCGCCGATGGAGGCGGTACCACTATCACTCCCCCAGGTACCTGTAAAAATACCCGATACATGGTGCACCAGCGATCCACTCACATCAAAAACATAAATATGGCGTAGTTGATTAGTTATGTCAGCAACCCCGGCAACAAAATACCAGGTATCATCGGCAATCACCACCGTGGTATCGAGACTAACCGGGCTGATTCCACGGCTGTAGAAACGCAGCAGCCCGGCACCGCCATCACCCAAACTGAGGGCATAGCCATGTGAATTCTGCTCATCATCGGCAAATACCCGCTGACCATGTTCAGCACGATCGCCGGTTTTAATCCAGGCAGTGATCGTAAAGTCTGTGATTAAATCAGGAAATTCCGGCAAAGCCAGGTAGCCGTTGTCGGCAAATTCCCCTGCCCGGCAAACCTGGCCGTCAGCTACCGTGGTCACTCCATTTACCGCCGTACCATCATAACCATTGCCACTGGAATCCACCACTTCATCAGAGCTGCCATCCCAGGCACATTCATCCAGATAATAGGAACCTATAGCAGTAAATTCGCATACCGGACATGTCCTGGCACTGCCATCATGATTCTTGCCGTCCCGCTGATTGTTATAAAGATCACTGATCTGATCATCAGTCAGGGCTTCGGCATATATCGACAGCTCATCTATCTGACCGCCGAAAAAATTGTGAGGATTATTGCTGCCCCGAGCACCAATCAGCAGTTTGCTGCCGTTGCTGCCGATGGAACCACCCTGGGTTCGCTCGTACACCAACGCCCCATTCTTATACACCCGCTGGCTGCTGCCGTCATAAGTGACTACCGCGTGGGTCCACTCTCCTGTCGTAACCGGAAAAGAACTGCCACCATCCCAACTCCAGTGCGGCTCCCAGGCATACTGGAAATAGCCCCCCTGAACCCGGGCTTCAAACAGGGTCTCCTTGTTGTAAATAATATTTTCACCGCTGCTGCCATCCCACTTGAACCAGACGGAAACACTCCAACTGCTGCTCCCGGGGCTGAAACCACTACCCAGATCCACGTACTGGGAACTGCCGGAAGAAAATTCTCCCGCCCGGCAAATCTGGCCCTCAGCTACCGTGGTCACCCCATTTACCGCCGTGCCATCATAGCCGTTGCCGCTGGCATCCACCACTTCACCAACACTGCCATCCCAATAGCATTCATCAAAATGATAGTCCGCCAGGGGAGCGATGCAGCTGCAGCCATGGGTTTGGTGCAGGATCATTTTTAAACCGGATTCATCAATGGCGCCCGCAAAAACCTGGACTTCATCCAACGAACCGATAAAGCGATTGCCGGTTTCGGAACTATTATTGGTTTCACCGCCAATGGAGACAGTACCGCCATCCGTTCCCCAGGTACCGGAATAGCTACCGGAAGTATGGTCGATGAGGGTGCCGTCAGCGGCAAAAACATAAATATGACGTTCATGGTTCGTAATATCAGCCACTCCGGCAACAAAATACCAGGTATCATTGTCGATCACTGCCTGAGTATCCAGGCTGACTGGAGAAATATCCCGGCTGTAAAACCGCAGTCGACCTGCCCCGCCATCCCCGAGGCTCAAAGCATAACCACCGCTATTACTTTCATCATCAGCAAAGATGCGCTGACCCGGCCGAGTACGATCACTGGTTTTTATCCAGGCGGTCATGGTAAAATCACTGGTCAGATCAGGAAATCCCGGCAAAGCCAGGTAGCCGTTGTCGGCAAATACCCCCGCCCGGCAGACTTTACCATCATTGACGGTGGTCACCCCATTAACCGCCGTACCATGATGACCGTTGCCGCTGGCATCTACCACCTCGCCGGAACTGCCATTCCAGGCACATTCATCCAGATAGTAGGAACCTATAGCTGTAAATTCACATACCGGGCACGAACGGTCACTGCCATCGTGATTTTTACCGGTCGATTGGTTAGTATAAATAGCGCTGACTTTATCGCCGCTCAGGGCCTCAGAATAGATCAACAATTCATCTATCTGACCCCCAAAGAAATGCCGAGGAGAGGCGCTGCCCCGGGCACCGACCAGTAGTTTATTCCCGTTGCTGCCCATGGCACCACTCTGGGAGCGCTCGTAGACCAAAGTCCCGTTTTTATAGACTCGCTGGGAACTACCGTCATAGGTGACCACCGCGTGGGTCCACTCTCCTGTCGTAACCGGAAAAGAACTGCCACCATCCCAACTCCAGTGCGGCTC
>JAYEKE010000143.1 GCA_034660915.1 Pseudomonadota bacterium | reverse complement strand
ACACGGGATCGGGGACAGTACTTTAGTGCTGTCCCCATGCGAAGCACCCCAAGGGCACTTCCTCGCTGAAGCTCAGGGCGCAAGCGAAGCAAAAGTGCAAATCTGTTCCGTGAGAGGGCGAAGTTAATGAAAAATTAATAAAATTATTGCATTTTTTCCTTGCAATTAAGATTAGAGTTTGTTAACTCACTATAAAATTTACAGGGGAAAGGAGGTGTTGCGCGGAGAAACCTTTAATTTTTCTTAAAGTTTTGATGATGGAATGTAAATTAGAATTAGCTGATAATGGAAATCAGGGGAATGAGAGAAATTTTTTTTGTTAATCTGTGTAAGGAGGGAGAAATGATGAAAAGATTTGTAATGGTGCTGGCGGTATTCGCCGCCCTGGCTCTGGCCCTGCCGGCCTTGGCTGCTGATGTTAAAATCAAGGGTGATTTTAACAACCGTTTCATGGTTTATACCGATCATAATGACTGGCTGACCATGGAAGATGCCGGTCTTGATGATGGTAGTGTTGATGAGACCTGGGGTGAGGCCAAGTACCGCATGTGGGTTGAAGCCTCAACCAATGACGGTAAAGTGAAAGGCGTCTGGGCGATCGAAGTGGGAGCCCTTCATTATGGTAACGAGAGTTACAGGGGAGAAGGCGCCGGTGGTTATTCCGGTGATGGAGTTGTCCTTGAAAACCGCTGGATGTATACGGATTTTCAGCTGCCATGGTGTGAAAATAAGGCTATGATCAGAATGGGTCTGCAGCCTTTTTCAGCCAATAGCTTCTACTGGCAGGAAACCGTCATGGGGGTTAAATTCTCTGGCGCGGTTAACAACGTTTCCTATGAACTGGCCTGGTTGCGTCCCTATGAAGATCAAGTTTATGATGAGGATGATGATGCCGATGATATGGATGCCTTCTACGGTCGCTTGAATTTCAAGCCGGCTGACGGCATTAAGGCCGGGATCTTCGCGGTTTATCATATGGGTGATGCCGATAAAGATGCTTTAAATCCTGATGGTACCCCTCGTGAAACCATTACCTCCCAGCATTATGAATTGAAAAAACTGGGGAATAAGTTTGACACGCAGATTTTCACCATCGGTACCGACGGTTCCTTGGCCATGAACGATTTCTTCGCCAAGTGGGACTTCATGTATCAGACCGGCAGCATTGATGACGCTAATTTCCAGGATGCTTATAAGTACGATGCGAAACTTGGGCCTCAGTTTATTGATTATGCCGGGCCTGGTGTTGCTGATGAAGACTTCGATCTGGATGCCTATTTTCTCCATGTTGATCTCGGTTACAAACTGGATGCTTTGAAATTTACCTATACCTTCTGGTACGCCTCCGGTGACGATGACAGCGATGATGATGATTTTGAAGCCTTCATGGCCATTGATGTGGATCGCATGGACAATATCTGTATTTTTGAGGGTGGCTTCACCGATGACAACTACTTTACTGAGAAACCCTATTTGCTTGACAAAGGGTTTATCATGAATAAGTTGGCAGTGGATTATAAGGCCAATAAAAAGACCACCATGGGTGCTTCATTCATGTACATGATGACCGCTGAAGATGTAGAGTATATGTCTGAGGATGGTTATGAAGATGAGGATGAGATCGGTTTTGAAGTTGATGCTTATCTGAAGTATAAGATCTATGACAATCTTGAGTTTGCCGTCAACGCTGGTTATCTCTTTGCTGGTGACGCCTTGGATTTCTATGAGGTTGAACGGGACGGCGATTCCGATGAAGATATCTTCATCTCCACCGCCAGGATTCGTTACAAATTCTAAAGTTATTGTTTCAGGGTAATAAAAAAGGGAGGCGCATTTGCGCTTCCTTTTTTTTTGCTTTTCTGCTAGAGGGAAGGACAGTTTTTTATCATCTAATTGTGTGACAATAGATCTTTCCGCCTAGTTGTCTGGAGAAGAATGATGAGAAAATTTGTCGGGCTGTCAGTTGCGAGTGCCTTGATTATTTTATTATTTGGTAGTGCCTGGGGGCAGTCAACAAACGGTCTTTTCAGCCGTCTGCAGCCCCTCAACGGTTATATTGTCCAGCTCAATAAACAGGGAGTGTTGATTGACTGTGGGCAGGATAAAGGGGTTCAATCCGGGGATGTTTTTTCGGTTATTATTAGCGGGGATCCTCTGGTTCATCCCCGGACTGGAAAGGTTATCGGCCGGCAGGAGCAGAAAATATCCTTGTTGAAAGTGATTCGGGTGGATGGAGTTTATTCCGTTACTGTTCCCCTTAGTCACTACCGGGGCGTGCGGTTGCTGCGTGGCCAGCAGGTAAAACGGGCCAGCGGCCAGAAGCTTCTTTTTATCGATGCCAGCGGGACTAATACCGTTTTGTATTCCCGGTTGAAAGAGTCTGTTCCCCAAGTTGTCTGGGAAGAGTATAACCGTGGATTGCAATATCGGCCGTTGCTGAACCGGCCGGCAGAACTGTTGAAATCCGGTGATGATTTATATTTGATTGCCGATCGACAGCGGGCTAACCTTTACAATGCTGATTTTGAATTAATTAGTTCCGTGCCGTTGGCGGAATTGAACCGGCAAGCCGGCAGACCGTCAGCGGGGAAATCAGGACTTGAAACCGGGGATGGTTTATATTCCCTTTCCACCGCCGATAATGAAAGAGTGTTGATTCCCCGGTATCGGAAAGTTGATACCA
>JAYEKE010000142.1 GCA_034660915.1 Pseudomonadota bacterium | reverse complement strand
CTCCCGATTGAAGTAAGCATTATCGAACGTTCTCCCTGGATCGGCGGCAAGATTTTAACAACCCATGCTGATCCCTATACGGTTGAAGGGGGGCCGGACTGCTTTATCCTGGAGAAACCTTGGGCGCTAGCCCTGGTCAGGGAACTGGGAATGGAAGACCAGCTGGTTAATACCAGCAGCCAGGCCAGTGGAACCTATATTTATTCCGGCAAAAAACTCCATCGGCTGCCGGACGGATTGATCATGATGATTCCCACCAAGATCATCCCCTTTGCCACCTCACCCCTGTTTTCCTGGCCCGGTAAAATCCGCATGGGCATGGATATCGTAATTCCAAAACGCCGGGAAACCGGCGATGAAAGCCTGGCAAGTTTTGTTACCCGAAGACTGGGAAAAGAGGCGCTTGATAAAATTGCTGAACCTCTGGTGGGCGGCATTCACGCAGGCAACCCGGATAACATGAGCCTGCTCTCCACCTTCCCCCGTTTTCTTGAAATGGAACAGCAGTCAGGAAGCTTGATCCGGGGTATGTTTGCCCGCAAAAAGGCCATGACTGAAGCCATGAAGAAACGGCCGAAAACCGGTGCACCCCCCCGCACCTTTTTCATTTCGATGAAAAACGGCATGGCCCAATTTACTGATGCCCTGGCTGAAATTATCGGCCGGGAGCGAATAAAAACCGGGATGGAAGTCAAAACAATCGGAAAAAACGATCAGGGCTACACCCTGCAGCTGGCTGATGGCCAACAGCTGCAAGCCGATCAGGTAGTGATGGCCAGTGAGGCTTTTGCCACCGCGTCCATGATTAATGATCTGGCACCAGATCTGGCGATGTCCCTGAAAGAAATCCCTTATGTTTCATCCTCCATTGTCTCCCTGGTTTTCCGCCGGGAAGATATTCCCAACCCCCTGGACACCTACGGCTTCATCGTTCCCCGGATTGAAGGCCGGAAAATTATGGCCACCACCTGGACATCCATCAAGTGGCCCCATCGGGCGCCGGAAGGCAAATTGCTGATGCGTTCATTCGTCGGCGGCGCTCAGCAGCCGGAACTGGCTGACCTGGACGATGAAAAAATTCTGGCGCTGGTCCGCGGGGAATTAAAGGAAATCGTCGGGATTACGGCCAAACCTGAACAAGTCTGGATCCACCGCTGGCCCGAGGGAATGCCCCAGTATACCCTCGGCCATCAGGAACGGCTGGAAAAAATTGACCGGTACGCGGACAGGCTTCCCGGCCTCTACCTGACCGGAGCCGGTTACCGTGGCATCGGCATTCCTGACTGCATCAACAATGCCCGCCAGACCGGGCAGAAGGTCCTTGCCGACCTGTTATGATCAAGGTCCTTCACTGCCTGTCACAAATTCCCGGGAAAACCGGCAGCGGGGTTTACCTCCAGGCCCTGGTCCGGGAAGGTCACAAACTGGGACTGGATCAATGGCTTATCTGCGGCGTCCCGGCTTCGATGCCGAAAGTTGAAATCGACCAGCTGGCTGATCATCACATTTTCCCGATTGTTTTTGACGCCCCCGATTTACCTTTCCCGGTTACCGGCATGAGCGATGTCATGCCCTACCCCAGCTCCCGTTTTTCCTCCTTCAACCGTGATTCACTCACCCGTTATGAACGGGCTTTTGCGACAAAAGTCCAGGAAGTGGTCAAGAAAATTCATCCGGATATCATCCACTCCCACCACCTGTGGTTGATGACTGCCCTGATCCGCCGCCTTTTTCCCGAAATTCCCCTGGTCACCACCAGCCACGGTACGGATCTCAGGCAACTGCACCTGGCTGACCACCTGGCGCTCAGAGTCATTGCCGGTTGCCAGGAGGTGGATAAGGTCATGGCCCTGAACGAGGATCAGAAGAGAAAGATTATGGAGCTCTATGCTCTGGATGATCAGCAAGTGGTGGTTACCGGCAGCGGATTCCGCAACGACCTGTTCAATACCGACCTATGCACGAAAGGACCACACATCAAGTTGATATATGCCGGAAAGCTGAGCCGGGCTAAGGGCCTGCCGTGGCTGCTGGAAGCGGTGGAGAAGATTAAAGATATTAACCTGGCAATGGCCGGCGGTGGTGAGGGGGAAGAAGCAGAAAAAATTCGTCAGCAGGCAAGGCGCCTGGCACCAAAAGTTACTTTACTGGGAGCGCTTTCCCAGGAAGAACTGGCCGAGGAATGTAAAAAGGCCCATATTTTTGTCCTGCCGTCATTTTATGAAGGTCTGCCTCTGGTACTACTGGAAGCCCTGGCCTGCGGCTGCCGGGTGGTGATTACTGAGCTGCCGGGCATCCGAAATCTCTTTCCCCCCGAAGCCCTCGATGATGGTGTCATCTCCCTGGTTCCGCTGCCGGAGCTCATCGGTCCTGATGTTCCCAAAGCCGATGATCTTCCCCGTTTTGTCCAAAATCTTCGGGACGCAATCAATAAACAAATAAACGAAGCCCGGCAACAACAAACTTTCTGCTGCCTGCCACTGGAAGAAACCCTGCAGAAAAACACCTGGAACCATATTTTCAGCCGGGTTATGGAAATCTACCAGGAGGTACTACAATAATTCTGAAACACTTGATTTTTTAAAGTTTTTTTCTGGTAATGCGGGCGGCCAGCAGGACTGGATCCCAGACCGGAGAAAAAGGTGGAGCATAAGCCAGATCAAGTTCCATCACCTGATCAAGATTCAAACCCTGGTGAATGATGACCGCAAAAGTATCAATTCTTTTGACGGCATCCAGAGGACCGGCCAACTGAGCCCCCAATACCCGGCCGTCTATACGGCTGGCAATCACCAGCACCCGCAGCGGGTCACTGTCAGGATAATAGCGGGCCCGGGAACGGCTGGTAATCATGTTTTTTACCGGTTGCAGACCGGCTTTTTCAGCTTCAGCAAAGGATAAACCGGTACGGGCTATCCCAAGATCAAAAATTTTTGTAATTCCTGTACCCAGGCTGCCCCGGTTCAGGGTATCGATACCGGCCATATTCAGTCCGGCAATCATCCCTTCACGGTTGGCTTTCAGGGCCAGCGGTGAAAAAATCGGCGAGTTATCCACTATTCGCATACCCTGGGCACAGTCCCCGGCCGCGTAGATATGCTCCCTGGATGTCTGCAGTCGATCATCAACCACAATCGACTCCCGGACCCCAAGTTCGATCCCGGCATCCCGGGCCAGTTCACTGTTGGGCTGTACTCCCAGAGCCAGCAGGACCAGATCAACTTCCAGTTCTTCCTGACTGCTGATTACCCGAACTTTATCGCCTTGTTCAACAATATTTTCAAGGGGTGCACCAAAATACAGTTTGACCCCATTATGTTGCAGTTTTTCTTTAATCAGGACTGAAATCTCTTCCTCGAACATCCGGGATAGATGCTCGCGGCGATGCACCAGGGAGGTTTCAATTCCCTGGGCGGCAAAGGCCTCAGCCATTTCCAGCCCGATAAAACCACCGCCGATCACCGCCGCCCGACATGTTTTATTGTCGGCCACCAGTTGCTGTAGATGTTTGGTTTGGGGCAGATTATTAATCGTTGTTACCCGCTCACCAGGAACGATCCCCTCCGGTACCAGTGGCCGGGCCCCGGTGGCAATCAGCAATTCATCATAAACCAGCTGCCCTTTATTCCCTCCATCCTGCTGATAGGTAACGGTTTTTGCCGCCGGATCGATGGCTGTAGCCCGGTGCCCCAGGCGCAAATCAATGCCTCTTTTTTCCCGGAAAACCTGCGGGGTTATTTCCACCAGTTGATCAAAGTCGTCAATCAGGCCTTCAACGTAATAGGGCATGCCACAGGCCGCATAGGAAACATAACGCCCCTGTTCCAGAACGGTTACCGACCAATCCGGCCGTTGCCTTTTAATCTGACTGGCGGCACTCATGCCGGCGGCATCACCACCGACAACAATAATCCGTTTTTTTTTCGCTTCGGTAACCATGATTATCGCTGCCCCATGGGAGTTCCAAACATTTTATACCAGTGGTAAAAATACAGGGGATAATCAACAGGATTTTCTATTTTTTTCTTCTCCACCAGCTCATCAAACTCATTCAGTAAATCGAAAATCTTTTCCTTGGCCTCCTGGGCAAAAGCATAAATAACCCCGGTATGAACAATATAATCCTGAAAAGGCACAAAACGGCCGGCAAACAGCCAGCCTTCGCTGGCAACCCGGCCGATAACCGGATCAAAAAGCTCAAACTCGGAGGCGTCCAGGAGAGGTGACATGGTAAGAAAATCACGTTTTTTGTTATTCGTTACCTCATAAAAGGAAAAAAAGGTCCGGGAAAGATAATCTTCCATCAACTGGCGCTCCAGAATCGGCAGAAAATCATCACCAACACTATCCATGAAGACTTCCGGCAGCCGTTTACCCTCAATCTTTTCATCAAAGATCAACAGGTCCATCATCGCTTCGGTATCACCTTCTTTGGCCAGGTTCAAGGTTTTGTCCCTGGAAAGGAGGCCAAGTTTTTCCGCCGCGTCACGGATCAATTTCGGCTTAGCCAGTTTGGTAAGTTTGGCATTAACCTCACTAATCATCTTACGGATGCGCTTGTATTCTTTTTTTTCCTTGCTGAACAAAATATCCCTCCCTTTAATAGCTCTCAGCAATCAGCTTTCAGCAATCAGCTTTCAGCGGTCAGCAAAACATTGAAAAGTAATGCAAACTGCAGGAATAAAGCTGAATACCGGCTATCCGGCCTGATCAGATTTAATCGTAAACATTTCGCTGTAACCGGTATATTTTTTTCTTAATTTAGGTTTTTCAATTTTGCCGGTTGGATTACGGGGAACCTCGTCGAAAAAAATCTCCCGGGGCCGTTTGTAACGGGGAAGCCCTTCGCAAAAAAGGTTCACTTCATCAAGGTTCAATACCCTTCCCGGTTTTACCTCGATGATAGCGGCAACCGCCTCTCCAAGCCGCTCATCCGGCAGACCGATGACAGCCGCGTCCTGAATATTCTGATGTTCCTGAAGAAAATCTTCTATTTCGACCGGAAAAATATTTTCTCCGCCGGTTATAATGACATCTTTCTTGCGATCCACCAGACAAATAAAACCATCATCATCCACCCGGGCGATATCGCCGGTATGAAGCCAGCCATCTTTGAGCACTCTGGCAGATTCTTCAGGATTTTTATAGTATTCTTTCATCACTCCGGGGCCTTTAACAATCAGCTCACCCGGTTGACCGGGTTTCACTCGCTGATCATTGCCGCCAACAATAGCATATTCCCAATCGAAACCCGGCACCCCGATGGCCCCAACTTTATGAACGTTTCCCATCCCCAGATGAACACATCCAGGACCGGTTGATTCACTCAGGCCATAATTAGTATCATAATCATGATGGGGGAAAACTTTCAGCCAATCTCTAATCAGGCTGGGCGGTACCGGCTGAGCACCGATATGCATCAGCCGCCACTGATCCAGCTGGTAATCATCCAGATTGAGTTCACCATTCTCGATGGCGGTGAGAATATCCTGGGCCCAGGGCACCAGCAGCCAGACAATCGAGGCCCTTTCTTCCGACACCGCTTCAAGAATCCACTGGGGGCTGACCCCTTTGAGGATCACCGATTTTGCCCCGACGATAAAATTGCCAAACCAGTGCATCTTGGCTCCGGTATGGTACAGGGGGGGGATGAGGATAAAATTATCATCGTGGGTCTGCAGATGATGACGGTTTTCAACTATGCAGGCCGCTTCCAGGTTGCGGTTAGTCAAGAGAATGGGTTTTGGTCGCCCCGTGGTTCCCGAGGTAAAATAAAGAGCCACCCCTTCTTCCAGAGCCAGGGGAATATCCAGTGGCGTGGTCTCTTCAACCGCCAGCATCCGGGAATAACTGCCGGCAAAATCCACTTCATTATCGGCTACAAAAACCATCTCTTTCACCGTCGGCAGACTGTCCTTGATTGATTCAATGCGCTCAGAAAATTCCGGCCCGAAAAAGAGCACATCCCCTTCGGTAACCTCAATGCAGAAACGAATATCATCAGCGGTAAAGCGAAAATTCAACGGTATCACCCAGGCACCGGAACGAATAATGCCGAAATAAAGGGGCAGCCACTCCATACTGTTCATCAATAAATGAACAACTTTATCGCCCTTACCAATCCCCATGCGTTTAAGCAGGTTGGCAACCTGGTTGGCCTGCTGGTCAAACTCAGCCCAGGTCATTTCTTTTCTGGTCCCCTTGACCGGATCACGCTCAATAAGTGCAGTTTCATCCGGATACATCCGGGCATTTCGTGCAAGAATTTCAGTAATTAACATCTATTCCCCCTCGGTTAAACTGGTTAGATTAATTCTGCTTTTTGATCATAAGCAAATATCAATCCAAAACAGATAACCCGAACAGTTCTTCAACGTGGTAGACATAGCATGAATACCTTTTATAAAACAATTATTTAATCTCGAACACCCCTTTGATCCTCAAGCAACTTTTCACCATTAAATGGTTATTTTTTGCCAATTTTTGCTGATTTCATGATGTTCATCCCGCAAACAATTCCCATGAACCGTCCTTGACAATTTCCACATATTACCCCATTATGATACCTAAGCTGAGCTATTAGCTATTAGCGGTTAGCCATTAGCCTTTAGCTTTTAATAATCAGGGCTTTACGTTGACTAGTATCAACACCCATCAGGTGAATATGTATAGTAAACATTCGACTACGTTTTCAGAAAAGATAAAAATACTCTCACAGAGGCACAAAGTCACAGAGAACCCGAGTCATTTGCCCTCTGTGACTCCGTGTCTCTGTGAGAAATAATAAAAATTTGTCAATCTATAGACAAAGTCGAATATTTACTATGTATAATATCAAACATCTTGTAATTATTGAGCTAATCGCTAAGTGCTAAAAGCTAATCGCTTAATTTAGGTGATATATACAGGAGCAGAATAAGAGGTATTTATGGCAGCGGATAAAAAAACATCTTTCAGTAACAGTCCGGACAAAGTCATTTCCGAAGCTAAACACTACCAAAAACAACGTGAGCAGGGATACCGGGAGCAGGCCCTGAAAATATATCCTTGGATATGTGCCCGCTGCGGCCGGGAATTTTCCGGCAAAAAGCTTCAACAGCTGACCGTCCATCATAAAGACCATAATCATGACTATAATCCGGCTGACGGCAGCAACTGGGAACTGCTCTGCATCTATTGCCATGACCAGGAACACACAAAATACCTGGAAGAAAATCAATATGGCAGCAACAATGCAACCGCAGGCAATGAAAGCTCATCCTCCACCTTCAAACCTTTCGCCAACCTTGAAAATTTGTTTAAAAAGAAAAGCTGAAGACTGCCTGAACTTTTTCTTTGTGGATTCTGCGAACTCCGTGAGAATATAAAATGTATCTCAACTTTCTTAAGTTGTTCTAAAAACAGTTGCAAGAAATTGCCAGGGATGTTCCGGCATGGCTCTCGCTCATTCTCGCCGGCCGTCCATGGCCGGCTTCCGAGGCGTCCGCCGCGAATCACATCGTGTGATTCGTCCGGCGGCCAATACCGCTGTGAGCCAAGCCCGAACATCCTGTAATGTATCCCTGACATTGAAAATCAGAAAATTGAGGTATTCAACCAATTTGGTTCCGGCTACGCCGGTTTAAGGTGATAAATCAGTGACCAGGAGAAGAATAATTATTATCGGCGGGGGTCCTGCCGGGCTCATGGCTGCCGGCCAGGCGGCCGAAGCCGGAGCTGAAGTCCTGTTATTTGAAAAGATGAAACAACCAGGCCGCAAGCTTGGAATTACCGGCAAAGGTCGCTGCAACCTTACCAATATTGCTGAGAAAGCCGATTTTATCGCCCATTTCGGCCGGACGGGAAAGTTTCTCCACCAGGCTTTCGGCCGTTTTTTCAATGCCGAGCTGATGGTTTTTCTCGAAAATCTGGGGTTGAAACTGGTAACTGAACGGGGCGGCAGAGTTTTTCCCGCCAGCGGCAAAGCCACTGAGGTGCGGAAAGTTTTACTGAAATGGATTAATAAGGGTGAAACCAGGATCAATAATTTCTCACCAGCAGATGAACTAATGTTGGAAAATGGACGAGTTGTCGGCATTATTTCAAAAAGCAAAATCTTTTCGGCTGACGCGGTCATTATCGCCACCGGTGGAGCGTCCTACCCGTTGACCGGTTCAACTGGAGACGGCTACGGACTGGCCCAGTCCGCCGGACACAGCATTATCCCTATACGACCGGCACTGGTTCCCCTGGAAACAGCCGGCAATGAAGCAAGTCGGATGGCAGAATTAAATTTGCGTAATATCAGAGTCAGAATGCTGGTCAATGGCAAAAAACAAGGGGAGGGATTTGGCGAACTGGTTTTCGCCAAATTCGGCCTTACCGGTCCGGTCATCCTTACCCTTAGCGGAGCAGCAGTGGATGCCGGTAGAAAGGGACAAAAGATCACCTTTTCCCTTGACCTTAAACCGGCCCTGGATGAGCAAAAACTGGATGCCAGGCTCCTGCGTGATTTTTCCGCCCGCGGCAATGAACCCTTAAGCAGTGTCTTGCGAGGGCTATTGCCACGAGAAATGGTTCCCATCTGTCTGGATCTTATCGGACTTGCTCCTGATCGTCTGGCTAATGGCATTACGGTCAAAGAGCGACGGCGGCTGCGAACCTGGCTCAAGGATTTTCGCCTGGAAATGGTCAAACCACGACCATTAAAAGAAGCTATTATCACCGCCGGCGGCGTCAACACCCGGGAGATTAATCCCCGCACGATGGAATCCAGGCTGATTAAAGATCTCTATTTTGCCGGAGAAGTACTCGATCTCCAGGCTGACACCGGCGGCTACAACCTGCAGGCTGCCTTTTCAACCGGCTGGCTGGCCGGCCGCAGCGCCGCAACAGGGAATTAATTAGGTTGCAATAATTTCATAAATGACTATAGTGGCCAGCCGTATTTATTGGGGACAGATTTCAAATCTGTCCCCAATAATTTAGCGTTAATTTTAATCATCTACGGATACTCAACAAATGAAAAATCTCAGCAGAAATGAAAAAATACGAAATATCGCGATCATCGCCCATGTTGACCATGGCAAAACCACCCTGGTTGACGCCATGTTCAAACAAAGCGGCCTCTTCAGACCTAACCAGGAGGTTGATGATCGCCTGATGGATACCATGGACCTGGAGAAGGAAAGGGGCATAACCATCGCCGCCAAAAACTGCTCTGTTCGTTACCGGGATGTCAAAATAAATATTATCGACACCCCGGGCCATGCTGATTTCAGTGGCGAAGTCGAGCGGGCACTCTCCATGGCCGACGGCGCCATCCTGCTGGTGGATGCCTCTGAAGGCCCACTGCCGCAGACCAGATTTGTCTTAAAGAAAACTCTTGAAAGAGGCCTTAAAGTCATTGTAATCATTAATAAGATTGATCGTAAAGATGCAAGACCGGATGAGATTCTTGATGAGATATATGATCTCTTTATTGATTTGAATGCCGACGATGAACAGCTTGATTTCTCCTATCTCTACGCCATCGGTCGTGAAGGAATCGTCAAAGAAAACCTGGATGAAACAACAGACAACCTGCAGCAGCTTTTTGAAACCATCGTCAATGAAGTACCGGCGCCTCAGTATGATCCCCGGGAACCATTTCAGATGCTGGTTTCCGACCTTGGCTATTCCGATTATCTTGGTCGGCTGGCAATCGGCCGGGTTTTTAACGGCAAAGCATCATTTAATGATCCCATGATCTGCATTAATGAGCAGGAAGAACTGCTGCCGCTGAAGATATCACAGCTGCAGGTTTATGAAGGCATACAATTGAAAGTGGCGGAGTCAGCTGACCCCGGCGACATCGTCGTCCTTTCAGGAATTGATGAAGTCCTAATCGGTGATACCATCTGCACGAAAGAAGCGCCCAAAGCCCTGAAGCGCATTTCTGTCGATGAACCGACAATTTCAATGGAATTCACCATCAACACCTCCCCTTTCAGCGGTCAGGAAGGAAAAATTGTCCAGTCAGGAAAAATCCGTGAACGACTGATCAAGGAAACCCTGCAGAACGTGGCCATCGAGCTTGAGCAAACTAATGAGCGGGACCATTTTATTGTTAAAGGCCGGGGAGAATTCCAGATGGCCATTCTGATTGAAACCATGAGAAGAGAAGGTTTTGAATTGTGCGTCGGTCGCCCAAAAGTGATTTTCAAAGATGAAAATGGAGAAAAATTCGAACCGATTGAAAAGTTATTCGTCGACTGCAATGAAAATTTTCTCGGGGTGATCACCGAAAAACTTTCCCAGAGGAAGGGCCGGATGAAAAACCTGATCAACAACGGCAAAGGCAGGGTAAGAGCCGAATTTTCCATTCCCTCCCGCTCTTTGATCGGCTACCGGGATGAATTCCTTACCGACACCAAGGGAACAGGGATTATGAACACCCTTTTTGACCGCTATGAAAAATTTCGCGGCGACTTCCCTACCCGTTTCAACGGCTCCCTGGTCTCCGACCGCCAGGGTAAAGCCGTGGCCTATGCCCTGTTTCACCTTGAACCCCGGGGACGGCTGTTCGTCAGGCCCGGAGAAATCGTTTATGAAGGCATGATTGTCGGCGAGTACAACAAGGAAAAAGACCTGAACGTCAACCCCTGCAAGGAAAAGAAGCTGACCAATATGCGGGCGGCCGGCAAGGATGAAAGCACTATCTGCACACCGGTCAAACGAATGTCACTCGAACGGGCCATCAATTTCATCAAGGACGACGAAATGGTGGAAGTAACCCCAAAATCCGTCCGCCTGCATAAGCGGGTACTGTCGGCCCAGAAAAGACATATGATCAGAAGTTAAACGACAAGCTGTTAGCTATTAGCATTTAGCTTTAAAAAATGCTGATCGCTCAATGCAGGGATGAAACAAGCAAAACAAGATCAGCTAACTATTAAACCAACAGATTTCAGTTTTTATGGCTAATTATCACCAAGAAATAGACCGGCGCCGGACTTTCGGCATCATCAGCCATCCGGATGCCGGCAAAACCACCCTGACGGAAAAACTCCTGCTCTATTGCGGCGCCATTCAGCAGGCAGGGGCGGTAAAAGCCCGAAAAGCCCAGAGACATGCGACAAGTGACTGGATGGCAATCGAAAAAGAACGGGGGATCTCGATCACCACTTCGGTAATGAAATTTAATTATCGAAATTTTGAAATAAATCTCCTGGATACCCCGGGACATCAGGATTTTTCCGAAGATACCTATCGCGTCCTGACCGCTGTGGACAGCGCCCTGATGGTCATTGACAGCGCCAAGGGCGTGGAACCTCAGACTGAAAAGTTAATGGAAGTCTGCCGGATGCGCAACACCCCGATCATTACTTTTATCAATAAACTTGACCGTGAGGGAATGTTGCCGTTAGATATTCTTGATGAGATTGAAAATAAACTGCAGGTGGAGTGTACCCCGCTTTCCTGGCCCATCGGCATGGGTAAACGATTCAAAGGCGTCTATAACCTTTACAAAAAAGAGCTGCATCTTTTTACCCCCGGACAGGACACCAGGAAGCAGGAAGGCCTGGTAATTA
>JAYEKE010000141.1 GCA_034660915.1 Pseudomonadota bacterium | reverse complement strand
TTCCAGGTTCAGCAACTGTCCCTTGACCGTTGTTGTTCCCACGTCAATAATGATCGAGTAGTTATCCTTGGTGGTATCCCCGGCCTCCAGGTCGATGAGCTTAAAACCCTTGGGGTTATAAACCAGGGTGACAGTAATTTTCCAGTCCGCCTGCCGCAATGCCCGGCTCAGGCGCCGGAGCAGATGAAAATCAGTGGATATATGCTCATATTTATAGTTTTTCTTTATCTCCCGCATCAAACGACCGAGATCACTCATGTTGTCATCCGCGGTTGGCGGCGGCAACTCCAGATAACACTTGAATACCGCCGGGTTGATGCTCAATCCCTGGACCAGGGTATTCAGGTCCCTGGCTTTAAGGATATGGCGCTGGCCGCCGGTTTTCCGTTTCAGGGCGGAATTGTCAATGCGTGATTCCGGTGGGATAGTGATTACCAGGTCATCAATTACCTTAGTGCGGCAGGCCAGCCGGTAGCCCTGCTGCCATTGTTCTTCGCTTAATTTTTCCGAACGTTCTGATTCAGCTTTGCCTTTGTCAATGATAACTTTACATTTTCCACAAGTACCATTGCCGCCGCAGGAGGCATTGATGTGGACCCCGGCGGCCATAGCCACCCGAAGGAGGTTTTCTCCGTGGCGATAGACATCAACGGTGATGTTGTCGGGCTGAAAGGTTACCTGATGGATGGGTTCCGGCATGAGGCAGACGTTAGTTCCAAATGAGATATCGTTTTATTGGTATATTCCTAAAAACGAAAAAACCTGAAGCGACTATCTCCCTTGCGGAGGGTCACTTCAGTGTTATGATAAGGGAAACAGTTGCCGGAGACAACCCGTCAGGGCCGTCCCCGGCAACCGGTATTTGAAGGTTATAGGTTAGAACAAGCCTTTTACCTGGCCGGTTTCCACATCGACATCGATGCGGCGGTAGGCCGGATCGGATGCGGTTCCAGGCATCAGTTTAATGGTGCCACCCAGTGGGACGCAGAATCCGGCACCCTGGTAGATCAGGACGTCGCGGACCGGGAAGGTAAAGCCTTTCGGCCGGCCCTTGAGGGTCGGATCATGGGAGAGGGAGAGATGGGTTTTTACCATGCAGGTTCCCAGTTTTGACAACTCAGGATCGTTGTCGATCATTTCGATCTTTTTCAGGGCTTCATCGCTGAAAGAGGCACCGTCGGCACCATAGACTTCAGTAGCCAGCAGCTCGATCCGTTTTTTGAGTGGGGTACTGTCTTCATAGAGAAGTTTGAATTCACTCGGTTCATCACAGGCTTCAATAACTGCCTGACACAACTCCTGTGCGCCTTCACCGCCATACTGCCAGTGTCTGGATACCGCGCAACGGGCACCGGCGGCTTCAGCCTGCCTTTTTATCTCGGCAATTTCGGCATCGGTATCGGTATAGAAGCTGTTGATGCAGACCACCGGGGTAACTCCAGCTTTTTTGACCGTTTCAATGTGGGCGATAACGTTGCAACAGCCTTTTTCAACCAGGCCGACATTCTCCTCAACATATTCCTTAGCCAGTGGCCGGCCGGGGACTACCGCGGGACCACCACCGTGCATTTTGAGGGCGCGGACGGTAGCGACAATGACTGAGCAGTCGGGAGTCAGGCCGGAGAAGCGGCATTTGAGGTTCCAGAATTTTTCGAAACCGATGTCGGCACCAAATCCGGATTCGGTCACATGATAATCACCCAGTTTCAGACCGATGCGGTCGGCAATGATAGATGACTGGCCGATGGCAATATTGGCAAACGGACCGGCATGGACAAAAACCGGCTGGCCTTCAACGGTTTGCAGCAGGTTGGGGTTCAAAGCTTTAACCATCCAGGCGGTCATGGCGCCACCAACGTCAAGATCGTCAGTGGTGACCGGTTTACCGGTTTTTGAGTAGGCGACGATGATTTTACCCATCCGTTCGCGCAGGTCTTTGAGATCCGTGGCTACGGCCAGGATCGCCATGATTTCCGAAGATACGGCAATGGCAAAACCTGATTCCATCACCATGCCGTCGAGCCGCTCGCCGAGACCGATAACAATATTACGCAGGGCCTGGGCGCAGAAGTCGAGGATCCAGCGGACTTGCACCTGAT
Organism: Pseudomonadota bacterium; assembly: GCA_034660915.1. NCBI lineage: Bacteria > Pseudomonadati > Pseudomonadota > Pseudomonadota bacterium. Next base: position 9,522 of record JAYEKE010000141.1, on the reverse strand, counting down.
TGGGGTCAATATCCAGCCGTTTGAGATTCTTTTTGGCCAGAAAATCATCGGTGTTGTTCTGCTCATGCTGCATCCTGGAGGTCAGGGCGACCATCATCAGGTTGTGGGCGTTCATGATGTTATCGATATCGCCGGTGAGTCCCAGAGAAAAAGGAGTCAAGGGAATAGTCTGAGCCAAGCCGCCGCCGGCCGCTGAACCTTTGATGTTGAAAGTCGGGCCGCCGGAAGGCTGACGGATAGCGCCGACTACATTTTTGCCCATCAGGCCCAGGCCCTGAACCAGACCCATGCTGGTGGTGGTTTTCCCTTCGCCCAACGGCGTCGGAGTAATGGCGGTAACGTTGATATACTTGCCATCCGGTCGATCACCCAGGCGTTCAAGAACTTTCATATAGTCGACTTTAGCCACATATTTGCCCATGGGGATCAACTCATCGCCAACCAGACCCAGTTCGTCAGAAACCTGTTGAATCGGTTTCATCATCTCTTTTTCCGCCAGGGCCGCAATCTGCCAGTCAGCCATGTTCGGAGCATCAAACTTCTTAAAATCAAGTCCCATTTTTTCCTCCTGTTAAAATGATAAGATGTAAGGGAAAATACCCTGAATAAAACTAAAAGGGCAACGACGACATCATGTCGTCGTTGCCATTTGCTATCAATAGATCAAAGTGAGATAAATGCCTGGTTTGTCTAAATTATACAGTGAGGTAATGTGCGCCAAAACAATACTCCTGTCCCATTCCCTGAAAAATTAGCAGATGCAGATAATCATATTGTCTTTCCTTTGTCAAGGCAAATCTGGGGATTCTATCCCCGGTGCATTTCAATCGGAAATCGGCGGGGATGAAATTTTTTGGACCCAGGCCAAAGCCTCTTCACGACTGCCACATTCGCCGTTAATCTGGCGCTGATGGATTGCCCGGATGATAACTCCCATCTGGGGCCCTGGTTCCAGTCCTAAAGCCAGCAGATCCTTGCCGTTAATCAGCGGCTTAATAAACGTTTTTCGTTCCTGCTGATAAATATTTAAAAGATTATGGACACAGGCCTTAATTTTTTTCTGCCGTTGGGGGAAATCTTTACCCCGGGTGCCCAGGTTGTCAGCCAGGGTCAAAAAAAGCAGCAGCGGTAGATCTTCTTCCATGGTGAATACCAACTTGCGGAAAGTCTTGGGTTTCGGATTGGAAAGAGACAGCAGGAGGGGGGAGAGGTGCTGTTCGATCAGCCGGACAACGCGGGCTACTGTTTGTTTGCCAAGTCCTAAGGGGAGCAGCATGGTACTGGCGAGGTGGGCAGAAATCTGTTCATGGCCGTAAAAATGAATTTTTTCGGTTTGGGGATCAATGGTTTTGGCCAGCGTTTTGCCAACATCGTGGAAAAGTGCCGCCCAGCGGAGGATAACTGCCTGTTCATCGTTCGGTTGAGTCATGGCAGCGGGAGGATCGGCAATCAACTTGTCCAGGTTTTCCAGTACCTGTAGTGTATGTTCAAGAACATCCACGTGGTGATATTCATTCTGCATCAAACCCTGCAGGGGCAGGAGGGATGAAAAAAGGGTGAATAAAGCCCTGGTATCCGCCAGCCGGCGGATGCCGGCAGCGGCATTTTTCCGGGAGAGAATCAGTGATAACTCACTGCCGATTCTTTCCCCGGCGACTTCCAGCAGTCCTTCCCGGGCTTTGGTCATCTGCTCAATGGTTTCTGACGGCAACTGCATATTGACGGTCAGGGAAAAGCGGATGCCCCGTAGAATGCGCAAGGGGTCATCGACCAAACTTTTTGCGGAAACACAGAGGAGTTGGTGCTGTTTTAGGGCCTGCAGGCCGTGATGGGGGTCATGAAAACTGTCATCGTGAAGGCCGAGTGCCATGGCATTGATGGTGAAATCCCGGCGTTTGAGATCGGTGGTAATCGAATCTCCCTCCATGGGGGTGAGATCGAAAGTGCAGTCATGACTGACCAGGCGCCGGGTGATCCGATCTTCTTTGCCGAGGGTGAAGAAATGCTTACCACTGAGGCGGGTGATATGATTTTCCCAATGGTCCATGTCCCGGGGATGGCAAACCAGGTCTATATCTGTAAGCTGGCGATTTAAGATGGCATCACGAACGCTTCCGCCGACGGCATAGAGCTCCGGATCTCCTTTATGGGCGATGTTCTGCAATGCCGTCCAATCTGGAAACAGGGTGCTGAAGGCATGGTTTAATTCGACAGGATTCATGGGATAGGGGTTTTTCATTCCGGTTGATTATCTGCTTGCATGGGCCAGCTGGAGAAAATTATCCATAATTTTCATCCCGGCTTTGGTCAGGATGGATTCCGGGTGGAATTGTATCCCCCAGACTGGCAGTTCACGATGTTTTATCCCCATAATTTCCTGGTCATCAAGGGCGCTGGCGGTGATTTCGAGGCAGGGTGGCAGTGAGTCCGGTTCAATGACCAGGGAATGATAGCGGGTAGCTTCAAAAGGGTTGGGGATTCCCTTGAAAAGGTCCTGATTGTTATGGGATATCTGTGAGGTTTTTCCATGCATTATCTGTCCGGCCCTGGAGATACGGCCGCCAAAGGCGGCACCGATTGACTGATGACCGAGACAAATTCCCAGGATGGGTAGTCTGCCGGCCAGATTTTTGATTGCCGCGACCGAGATGCCAGCCTCTTTGGGAGTGCAGGGACCGGGGGAGATAACCAGACTGTCCGGCTGCAGTTCTTTAATTTCTCCGATACTGATGGCATCATTGCGATAGACCACCACCTCTTCCCCCAGGATTCCCAGGTACTGGACTATATTATAGGTGAAGGAATCGTAATTATCGATCATCAAAAGCATGGCAGGGACCTTTAGAAGGTATAAGATATAAGGCTAAAGGCTAAAGGCTAAAGGGTAAAGGCTAAAGGGTAAAGGCTAAAGGGTAAAGGCTAAAGGGTAAAGCTACACCGTACACCGTACACCGTAAACCGTATACCGTTCAGGTATAAATATGTTCTCTGGTTAACGGAAGCTCATTAGTCAATCCCCGGGTAAAAGTCAACTGGTAAAGATCCAGGGGGCCATGGAGGAAGTTGACCGAACTGCCGTTGAGGTACAGCCGCCAGCAGCGCAGGAAGTGTTCTATTTCTTCCGGATTATTGCCAATTGATTTCCGAATGTAATCCAGTCGCTGTTCAAAGCGCCTGATCCAGTGTTCCAGGGTAAGGTGGTAATGATAGCGCAAATTTTCCATGTCAGTGAGGCGAAGATCATGCCGGCCGGCTACCCGACAGATATCATACAGTTGTGGCAGTTCACCGCCGGGGAAAATATAGGTGGTGATCCATGAATCGGTTGGGGTTCCGTCATTTTTGCCAATGGTATGTAAAAGTCCCAGGCCACCGGGTTTCAGCAGTTCAACTGTTTTAGCAAAAAAATCCGGGTAGTATTTTCTCCCCACATGTTCAAACATGCCGATGGAAGCTAATTTGTCAAAAGTTCCTTCAGCTTCCCGGTAGTCCTGCAGGTGGAAGCTTACCTGGTCGGCAACCCCGGCCCGTTGTGCCCAATCTCTGGCATAATCAAGCTGGTTTTGGGATAACGTGTAGCCGGTTCCGGTAACCTGGTAATGTTGGGCGGCATAAATAAGCATGCCACCCCAGCCGCAGCCGACGTCAACTAGCCGTTCGCCTGGCTGCAGCTGCAGTTTACGACAGATATGTTCAAATTTATCCTGCTGGGCCTGTTCCAGGGAGTTTTCTGGAGCCTTAAAATAGGCACAGGAATAACTCATGCTTTCATCAAGCCATTCCTGGTAAAAATCATTGCCGCGGTCATAATGGTGGGCAATAGCCTTGTGCGCGCCATTGATGGAATTATAATTATAAAAGAGGCCGGCCAGGGGCAACAGCTTGCTGACGACTGGAGCTTGACAGCTGTCAAAGATCGGATGGAGGCTCAGACGGATGATTTGCTGCAGGTCACCGTTTACCTCAATCTCACCGTCCATATAGGCTTTGCCAAAACCGAGGGATCCTCTGAAGATGGCCTGCTGGGCAGCTTTTTTGCTTTTGAAATGCAGAACACAGGCAGGATTTGTTACGTCATCATCTGTTTCCGCCTGCCTGTCGGCAGACACGGCTCCACAGATTTTCCGCTCGCCGTCCCAGTAAATAATTTCTAAGGGCTCATAAGCGCATTGTCCGGCATATCCGGCAATCTGCCCTTTAAGAGACAGTTTTCCTTCCATAATACAGCCTCCTTTTCATAGAAATTAAACCTGTTGCCATGCCGACGGAAAAGAGGGTGAAGGAAAGCGATAGTCTATTTGGCGAAACCTTCAACAATCAATGTGCCGCTCTTTGCATCTTTGGTAAGTACCAGATAACCACGCTTTTCCGCGTCTTTCAGCATTTCACTGAAAGAGCGATAACCGAGAGATGATTCATAAAATGATGGCCTTTTCCGCTGCATGGTCTGTTTGATCATCGAAGACCAGAGAGTTTCTTTATTTTCACGCATCAGGGCGGTAATGGAGTCAAACAACAAGGTGAAGGCTTCCTTTTTATTAGCTGATATGTTGTCGGCAATCTGGGGAGGGGTTATTTCTGAAGTCTGCAGCAGATCCTCATAAAAAATGAATTCATCGCAATTGTTGCTCAATAAAGGCGAGGTGCTTTCATGCATGCCGATGCCGATGACATGTTTGCCGTTTTCCTTGAGTTTGGAAACCAGGGGGGAAAAGTCGCTGTCGCCGGAAACGATGACAAAGGAGTCAATATGTTCCTTGGAGTAAGACATGTCCATAGCATCAACGCAAAGCCTGATGTCAGCCGAATTTTTGCCGGTCATGCCCCGTTTGGGAATTTCAATCATTTCAATGGCTGCCGCGTGCAATTGCTGTTTATACTGGCTGTAGGCATTCCAGTCGGCATAGGCTTTTTTGGCAATCACTTTGCCTTTTTCCACCAGCCGGGCCAGGATGATCTCAACATTGAAAAGGTTTTTCTTTTTTCCTTTGAATCCCAGGGCCAGATTTTCAAAATCAATAAAGACCGCCAATGTATGTTCAATTTCTGACATGAGCTAGTTTCTCCTTTTTTCTTGCCGGGTATTTTGTTAGGATGTTAATCGTCTTTCTGTCCAAGACATGATATTTGCCAAGATAACGAATAATTCATCTAATTGCAAGGCTAGTTAACGAAAATGGTTTGCTACGCGGATGTGGCCATCAATATTCCCCGGGATAATCTCTTTACCTATGTGGTGGAGGATGAGCGGCTGCTGCCCCGGCTGGAGGTGGGAAAACGGGTTTTAGTTCCGTTTCGGGGACGTCAGCTCAGTGGCTATCTGGTCGGCTGGCGCCATAAGCTAAAACCTGAAGAAGAGAATCTGCGGATGTTGCCATTGGGGGATATTGTTGATGATCGTCCGCTTTTTTCTTCTGTGGATTTGGAATTTTATCGGCGGGCGGCAGCTTATTATCATGCCCCCCTTGGGGTGGCTCTGCATGCCATGCTTCCGGGAGGACTGGCCTACCGTTCATGTAGGGAGTATTGTCTGACCGGAAAGTTACTGCCGAAGATTAAAGATCCAGGCCGCCGTGAAATTGCGGAAAGATTACGGAAAACTCTGGCTGGTAAAGAGGGCATGCTGGTGGCAGAACTGGCAAAAGCGATATTGCTGCCGGCCGTGTCTGCCGACAGGCAGGCAGAACAGTTCAAGGTGGTGCTCAAAAGTGGCGTGCGCCAGGGCTGGTTATCAGTGAACAATCGTCTGCTGCCCCCGGTAGTTCGGGGGCGCCATGAAACCATCTATGAAATAGTGGATTTTTCCACCCTGGATGATGCTATCGCTGTTTCCAGAATCTTGGCGGAACGAAAAGAGGGCATGCGGACTTTTTTACGGTCAGGTGATTTTTTCAGCCGCCGCCAGTTTCTGGGTTTTTTCCCCGGCAGCAGCGCCATCTTGCGCCGCTGGCAGCAGCAAAACTGGATCAGGTCTCGACAGGTTCCCCGGCTTAGAAATATTCCTGATCAGGGCAGCGGCCAGGAGCCGCCACCGGTTGTAACCCTGACGTCGGTCCAGGAAAAGATTTATCAGCAGGTGGCGGTTAAATTGGTGCAGGCTGAATTTTCTCCTTTTTTAATCCATGGGGTTACCGGCAGCGGTAAAACGGAAATTTACCTGCAATTGATTAAAAAAGCCCGCCAACTTGGTCGTGGTTCATTGTATCTTGTGCCTGAAATTGCCCTGACGATCCAGTTGCTGGATCGATTTATCCGTGAATTCGGGGACCAGGTGGCGGTGTTGCACAGTTCATTGGGGGCCGGCGAGCGCTATGATCAATGGCGGCGGATTTGCCGGGGTGAAGCAACAGTGGTTTTAGGAGCCCGATCGGCGGTTTTTGCCCCCCTGCCCCGCCTGGGGTTGATCGTTGTTGACGAGGAACATGAAGCTTCCTATAAACAGGAATCATCTTTTCCCTATCATGGTCGCGATCTGGCCTTGATGCGGGGACAGATGGCCGGTTGCCCGGTAGTTCTGGGTTCGGCAACCCCAGCAGTTGTTACCTATCACCGTAGCGTAGCCAACCATTACCAGCTGCTGGAATTGTCGGAAAGGCCGGGAAACAGGCTGCTGCCCAAGGTGGAAGTGGTCGATTTGTCAGCCGGCAAACAAAAAATGTTCGATTGGGATGGTTTCAGTCCCAGACTGGTGGAAAGTATGACCGAGGTTTTGGATGCCGGCCGCCAGGTGATGCTTTTTTTAAATAAGCGGGGCTTTTCCCGGACGCTTTATTGCCTGGATTGCGGTTATATGCCCAGCTGCAGTTCCTGTTCGGTCAGGTTGACGTACCATAAAGAAATGAACCGGCTGATCTGTCACTACTGTGGCATGATGTTGCCGGTGCCATCGGTTTGTCCCCAATGCCATAAAAGCAATTTTTTCCCCTTGGGGGTCGGGATTCAGAAACTGGATGAGCGCCTTCAGGAATATTTCCCCGGGATTAAAGTAGCCCGTCTGGATCGTGACAGTACCCGTAAAAAAGGGCAGTTGGCAGCACTCATCAATGCCTTTTGTCGTGGCGAATACCAGGTGCTACTGGGAACCCAGATGCTGGCCAAGGGTCTGAATTTTCCCGATGTTGATCTGGTAGGAGTGATTTTTGCCGATCTCTCCCTGAACTTTCCGGAGTTTACGGCGGCGGAAAAAACCTTCCAGCTGCTTACCCAGGTAGCTGGTCGGGCGGGTCGGGGGCAGAACCGGGGTAAAGTTATCATTCAGACCCTGCAGCCGCGTCATTACAGTGTTCAGCATGCCACCAGCCACGACTACCAGGGTTTTTTCCGCCATGAGCTGGCCATCCGGAGAGAACTTAGTTTCCCTCCCTTCAGTCATTTGCTTTTGTTCCGTGGGCAGGCGGAGGATCAAGACCTGGTACAGAAGGTGTTACGGGTCATAAAAGACAGGTTGCTAAATATGATCAAAACCCATGGCTGGTCAAAAAATATTATGGTTATGGGTCCGGTTCCCAGTTCGGTTGCCAGAATCAAGAAAATGTATCGCTGGCAGTTGCTGCTGAAGAGCAACCATCGGCCTTATCTGCATCAGCTGATTACCGAGTGGCGCGGCTGTTCTCCTCCTTCCCGCAAAGTATCGATAACGGTGGACATTGACCCCATCTCTTTCGTTTGAGAATCAAGTTGGCCTTCACTTGATAAAGATGGCACAATCATTGCTAATTAAGGACAGGTGGAAATACAGCAGCGGCTGCCAGGTTAAATGCGTTCGGCTATTGGTGGGAACGAATGTGATACGGTCCTGGACCGCCACAAAATGGTGATTATTTATCACCTACCGGTAAAAAACACGGAAAAGATCAAGCTGCAAGTGTTTTGAAAACAGTGCGGATGACCGTATCGCAGATTGAGTATAAGGGGTAAAAAATGAGGTATGCAGAGACAGGATTTAATTTAGAGATTGATCTGACCCGAGGAAACATTGAAAAGGTTGCTTCAAATCCAAAGGAGACCGAGCTCTATCTGGGAGGGCTGGGAACTAACGCTAAGATAATGTGGGACAGGGTTCCCCATGATGTTGAAGCTTTTTCTCCTGAGAATCTCCTGATCTTCGGGGCTGGTCTTTTATGTGGCACTCCGGCAACCGGTTGTAACCGGACCATAGTTTCGACAATTTCTCCCCAGACTAAATTACTGGCATTTTCAATGATGGGTGGATTCTGGGCGCCGGAATTGAAGTATGCCGGTTATGATAAAGTCATCCTGCGCGGGCAGTCACCGGACCTTGTTTATTTATGGATAAACAATGACAAAGTAGAAATCCGTGATGCCTCTCATCTCAAGGGTAAGGGGGCGCTTGAGACGGCAGAGCTGATTAAGGCGGAGCTCAAAGAGCCGAAAGCCCAGGTGGCGGCTATCGGCATGGCTGGTGAAAACCGGGTCTTCTTTGCCTCCATTGAACAGGGTCGATCCAGTGCCAGTCGTGGCGGCATCGGGGCGGTTATGGGCGATAAAGGAGTTAAGGCGATAGTTGTTCGAGGAACAAATGATATCAATATTTCCCAGCCATTGGAATATATGGAGCTTTGCAAGGAAGTGCTGGAATATATAAAGTTCCGGGAAGAAAATCCCATTCCCGGGGTAATCCCTATTTTAGCCAGACTCGGTTCTCCTCAAGAGATGGCAATCCATGATGAAAAGTGGCACACCGAAAATTTTTCCTGGGGGAATGCCCGCACCCGGAGAAAAGATTTCTGGACTGATGAAGTTGCCGAGGAGTGGAGAGAAACGCTGGATAATACCCGGACGCGGCTGATAAGCTGTTATAACTGTCCACTGAAATGTGGGGCAACACTTTCCAGTCCAGACATGCCTACCTATATGATGAAATGTTTTACCAAGCTCACCTATACTCTGGGAGCCTATTCAGACCTGAATTTTGGCTTAACAATCGCCCAGAAGGCGACGGAGTATGGAGTGGACGGCTATTCAGCTCCGCAGGTTATGGCTTTCGCGCTTGAACTTTTGGAGGACGGTATTTTAACCGATGATGATTTCCCGGGAATGCCGGCTGACAACGAGGGCAGGTTTTACTGGCTGCTGGACCGGATCGTCCGCCGGGAAGGCATCGGTGATCTGCTGGCCGATGGAACTTACTGGGCGGCCAAAAAGATCGGCAAGGGTGCTGACGTCTATGTCCACAATACTATTAAAAAACATGAGCAGTTACCGCTCAAGTTGTATATGCTTAATCCCGTCTTTTTCCTGATGTATACTACCGGCGAGAAGATAAATGTCACCCAGATTGAAGGACAGTTCCCCCAGGGACCATTTCCTAAAAGAGAGCATAGAGAAAAGTTTGTTAAAGACTGGTTCCAGGTTCCCGATGAAAAGTTCAAGCAATATTTTCTCGACTGGGAAATAAAAGGAGAAAACTCAAATCCATATTATCCAACTATTGAAATGGCTTGTGATATTGTTGACTGGCAGGAACGGATGCATTACATTGATGACGCTCTTGGAATGTGT
>JAYEKE010000140.1 GCA_034660915.1 Pseudomonadota bacterium | reverse complement strand
TGACCCCATTTTCTTTTCTCATGGAGGCACAGAGCCACAGAGGGATGTGGGAGAATCTTGCTTTTCTCCGTGTCTTTGTGACCTAAACTGAGCGATTAGCCTTTAAAGGTTTAAGGTGTAAGGTGTAAGGTGTAAGGTGTAGAGTTTAAGGTTTTTACTTTGTACCTTGTAGGTTTAATGATTACAGGATGTTTTACTATTACAAACGTAAACATTCGACTACGTTTTCAGAAAAGATAAAAATACTCTCACAGAGGCACAAAGTCACAGAGAACCCGAGTCATTTGCCCTCTGTGACTCCGTGTCTCTGTGAGAGTTATCTTATTTTCATTGTTAACCGAATAGTCACTAATGTGGGCAAAACCCGCAGCCTAAAATATTTATGAACCACAGATAGACACAAATGCCGGGTTTTATCTGTGTGCACCTGTGTTCATCTGTGGTTTTGACAAAATTCACCGGCAAATATTTGGTTAAAATTTCTTGTTTTTTTTACCCCTCAAGGGGGTACTGAAAAGAGTGACAGACTTTCAGGAGCAAGGTTCTAAATCTCATCCTATTGCCGCAAAAAAGCATGCTGGATAACCATATCCGGTCATCTGCATCTGGTAGCGTCACCATTTTTAAAACAATTTGCTTTTTTACCATATATTGTGTACAGTATTCAGAATAAGTGCTCTTAGTGAATAAAATTGGGATAATGTATTATTGGAGGAGGGAATGATGCGACGAAACAAGATTACCGTAGTCGGGGCCGGCAATGTCGGGGCTACCTGTGCTCACTGGGCCGCGGCCAAAGAACTGGGTGATGTGGTGCTGATTGATATTATTGAGGGGGTTCCCCAGGGCAAGGGACTCGATCTTTTTGAAGCCTCTCCGGTGGAAGGCTTTGATTCCCGCATCGTCGGTACCAATAACTACGAGGATACCAAAGATTCTGATATTGTGATTATCACTGCCGGCCTGGCCCGTAAACCGGGGATGAGCCGTGATGACCTGCTGGAAAAAAATGCCGGCATCATCAAGGGAGTGACGGAACAGGTGGCTAAATATTCACCCAATGCCTTCATTATTATGGTGACTAACCCGCTGGATGCCATGGTCTACGTGGCCAAGAAAGTGAGCGGTTTTCCGAAAAACCGGGTTATGGGTATGGCTGGAGTGTTGGATTCCGCCCGCATGCGGTCGTTTATTGCCATGGAAATGGATGTTTCAGTTAAAGATGTATCAGCCTTTGTTCTGGGTGGTCATGGTGATTCCATGGTGCCGCTGGCCCGCTATTCAACCGTAGCTGGGATTCCCCTGCCGGCGCTGCTGCCCCAGGAAAAGATTGATGCCATCGTCGAGCGGACTCGCAACGGCGGGGCGGAAATCGTTTCCTTCCTGAAAACCGGCAGTGCCTTTTATGCTCCGTCGGCTTCAGCCGTGCAGATGGCCGAAGCGATCCTCAAAGATAAAAAACGGATTTTACCGGTTGCCGCTTACCTTGAAGGTGAATACGGAATAGACGGTTACTATATGGGTGTGCCGGCGAAACTGGGTGCCGGCGGGGTTGAGCAGGTAATTGAGATTGATTTGCTGCCGGAAGAAAAAGCCGGTCTGCAGAAATCCTGTGAAAGTGTGAAAACGCTGGTGGAGAAAATCAAGGTTTGATCCGGACATTGCCGGGGACGGATTTTTTGAATATAGCCGGGGACAGATTTTTTAAATCTGTCCCCTTTTTCGTTTTTTTTCACCGGTGTTATGTGATAGGAACAGCGATGAAAGGTCAAAGGTATAAGGTATTTTCCCTATACCGCCTGCCGTGTCCAGTAAAGGTACATCTTTTTCAATGAAAAAATCGTTTATAATTCTTCTGCTCATTTTTGCCGTTATCGCCATCCTGCTGGCTGTTGTGCCGCCTCTGTTGCCGTTAACCTCCCTGCAGTTAAAGGTGGAACGTCAGCTGCAGGATTACCTGGGACAACCGGTTCATATGGCTGCTTTGCGCTTCCAGGTTTTTCCGCTTCCGGCTTTTACGGCGGAAAAGCTGGTTGTTGATGAGACAGCGGCCGGCGGCCGGCAGCCATCACTCAGGAGTGACGGGGTGGAAGCGGGACTGAATGTCCTGGCCCTGTGCCGGGGGCGGTTTGCCATTGATAAACTGGTATTCAGCGGCCCGCAACTGTCCGGCAGCCTCAGGGACGGGCATTTTCTGCCCGCCGGATTATCTCGTTTACCTGATTCTTCCGGAGTTTCAACCGCGACTGTTCCACCATTGGAGATTCCCGGCTCGGTCATGAATAGTACCGGCCGGCAGCTGCCTTATATCTTGCCGAGTTCCCGGTTTACCATTAAAGTTATTGACGGGAACTGCCAGCTTGAAAATTTTCCCGGTCTGGCCGAGGGCTTGCAGTTGCAGAAAGTTGAAGCCCGTTATGTCTATGATCCTTCACATTCCGGTTCCGTGTTTCATGGAGAGGGTGCTTGTCTGGGGGGACGTTTTGGCGCCGACTTTTACTGGCATCTTCCCAAAGATGGGTCAAAGTCAAAGCCCGGGTCATTGCAGGTTGATGGCAAACTCCAACTGGTTGGCCTGCTGCTGAAAAATTTGCGCCTGCAGCTGCCGGTATCCGCGGATTTTTTGGATATTCCCTACGGTTCAGGCAATCTGGAGCTGGAAATCAATGGTCACCCGGACAAGGGGTTTACCATTGTCTGTCAGGCTGACATGAACGATCTGATAATCGAGC
>JAYEKE010000139.1 GCA_034660915.1 Pseudomonadota bacterium | reverse complement strand
AAGGATCCAGACCAACAGTTTCCAAAGCGGCATCAACCCGATAGAACAACAAGGTATAGAGAAAGCTGAGGACAGCATTGACATTATCTTGTGGTGGATTCATACTCCGACCATTAAAAACAGCCCAGCCAGGTTTTATCGCCCGGCGAAAAACCGAGAAATAGTAACGTGCGCCTATGCCTTCAAAACCACGAATACTTTTCAGATTATCCGCTTTTTCCAAAGAAATGAGGATTTGCTTCAAACCAGACATAGCTTTTTTACCCTCACTACCAAGCTCTTTAGTACGTAAAGTTCGCTGCATGAACGTTAACTGGTTTCGCAGCTTTCCACGCACTATCGCCTTAACAAACGCAAGCACAAACCGCTCATCTTCCAGGGATTGGAATTGACGCTGGCGTAAAAAAACATTTTTTCCCTGGGGAAATGTCAATCGGCCATTGAAGCGGCCATTACGGTGGAGAAAAACGGTATTTATCCGGTGTCGCATGAGCAAGTTGATTGCCGCACTGGTGATTTCTATGCGGCCGATAATCAGCAGTTGCTCGGTTTTGAAGGGAAAAATGGTTTTCAGGATATCGTCGCCCTTCTTAAGCTGCAGGACATCACCTTTTTTCATCAGGCGACCATAATCCGAAATGATATAAATTATCGACATATGAACCCGTTAAGAGGCTTTTATGATCTCAGATCCAAAAAGCACAACCAGAGTTATACATTTCATGTCGTTTCCCGGCAGCTGATATAAGCTGAAGCTGCCAGGCGGCTCCACAACTCAAACCGTCCATCAATACAAATCTCAGCGGGAGATTTAAAACCCAAAGAGGCAAGACCTTCTCCAGGAGATACTTCAGGAAGACAAGAAGACTGCCACACAGCAGTAAAAACCAGGCCAAGATGAACCAGGCCAACTTCACTTTCATTTTCGTAAAGCCAGCATAACGGTCGTAATGATTCAATAGATGGCGATTGTATCTCCTCCTTTAATTCACGCCACAGGCAATTTTCCGCTGTGGCTGCCAATGACGAAGATCGATCTCCCCATTCAACATGACCACCAACCCCACAACTGAACTGTTGCAACAATCTTTTCTCACGACCGCCAATTCTGGAATAGCACCATATCCCGCCGGGAGAAATCCATGACCCACTTTCCAGTAACAAATATGGAATAATTTGCAGATAATCAGGATTTGTTTCAGCTTGCCCCCTTACCAACCACACCGGCTCACCTGGCCAGTCAAAAATGTCAACAGGAACCGTACCGGTTTGGGTTAAATGGCCACAATCTGCTTTTGGTACCGTTAAAATCTGAGAATCAGAAGGCATAAAAAAACCTTTGAAAAAGCATTTAAGTCCAGAGTTTCTTCAACACTTACGAGTTATTGAATGGGTTTCGGGACATAACAGTTAGTACCTTTGCCAGCATATGAAACCCATATTTTCCCCCAATTTCTCTTATCTTTTCAGTCGAAGACGCGTCTCAATCCTTTTTTCCATAAGGCTCATTCATTCAGGATATAACGCTGCGCTTCACCCGCCGGGCGCGAGGAAGCAATGAGTTTAAACAACCAGTTAAATCGCACACCTACAGCGCTTGCAAGTCGCCGCTGATTAGCCCGGACGGCCGTGAAAGCGCTTGTTATACTCTTTTTTTTTATTATTTTTGGCTACTTAAATATAATCCCGTATTTGTAAAAAAAACTGGCTATTTTAGAATACGTATCAGAGATACTTGTAGCTTTTACCATATATTTTTCGGGCATATTAAATGCGAAAGGGTACGGTGGCACAAAATCCAAATCAAGGATTACAGGGTATTTTCCACCATCCTTTACTGATAATGTTCCGCTATAATGTACCCAATCATCAGCTCTTGGGATAATTCCATATATATCTTCTTTTGACTCGAAAATGATATTATTTTTTTTGGGCATTAAGACATCTCAGTATCAAAGTATAACAGTAGCAATAACTGGAAAATGAGGAAACAGTCTCAATCCTTTTTTCCATAAGGCTCATTCATTCGCTTACTGGTTGAGTAGACCGGTTTCTTCCAATACTATAGGTTGAGGTTTGTTTTCCCCGTTTGCCGCCTGGTTTCCCGGCGGTGTCACAATATTTCAACCATACATCAGTTGGCCCCAGCCCCTCTTAGAACCGTGCTGGCGCTATTCACGCACACGGCTCCTCACGAGCACACTTCACATCCAAGTGAGAAGATTTACCATTATTCGCGGTTGAGGTAGCGGGAACTTCTTGAGCAAGAGACTAAATTTCTCCCAGCTCATACATCTCCGTTTCCCTCGTCGGTTGAGCCATTTGAATAAAAGACAGCGTACCTCATAGGCAAATCGATTTACACCTTTCGAGTTGTCTGTTACTCCATAATAGGCAAAGTGACCTTGTAATTTTAATGCCACTTTTTCCATAAGCTCACGTGTAGGCAAGGTTCTATTGGCTCTCAGCCAATCTTTAAATATGCGGATTTTAAGGGTAAACTTCTTACGTGCAGTCACCCGCTTCATCCGAAATCGCTTGCCGTCTCTTGTCCGACTACAGTAGTGTGTAAATCCTAGAAAATCGAAGGTTTCCGGCTTACCGCCATCTCTCTTTGCACCTGATTCAGCGGTCGGACCAAATTTGATTACCTTGGTCTTTTCCGGGGCGATCTCAAGTCCGAATCCAGCCAGTCGCTCATCGAGTTCGTGACGAAAACGGTTTGCGTCGTTTTCATTTTGAAAAC
>JAYEKE010000138.1 GCA_034660915.1 Pseudomonadota bacterium | reverse complement strand
TTCTCTGTGACTTTGTGCCTCTGTGAGAGTATTTTTATCTTTTCTGAAAACGTAGTCGAATGTTTACGTTTGTAATAGCAAAACATCCTGTAATCATTAAACCTAAAAGGTACAAGGTAAAAGGTAAAAACCTTAAACCTTAAACCTTTAAAGGCTAATCGCTCAGTTAGGTTTAAATTATTGGAGGAAAAAAGAAAGTCGGCTCAGGAGCCGGCATATTGAATGTAATTGGATAGCAAAAAACCGGTTTTCAAAAGAATTACATGAAAGGAGGCTGTTGGCATATACTCATAATTAAAGCGATAAAACCATTTTAAGCTAACCACAGATGGTCACAGCACCTTAATTTAAAGAAAAAAAGGAGAATAAAGATGTCGCATAAATTGATCTATCTTTTAGTCATTTGTCTCTTTATCACGTTTTTTTCCACTTCCGCCTCGGCAAGTACCGACAAAGGTGAAAATGCGACCCGCAAAGAGGATCGGGCCGCCATTGTCCTGGCCTGTTTTGGAACCACCGTGCCAACCGCGGTATCATCAATTATAAACATTCAGCAAAAAATCAAAGAAGCCTTCCCAGGTATTCCAGTGAAAATCACCTTTACTTCGAACATCATTCGCTCAGTCTGGAAAAAGCGTCAAAGCGAAGCTCAAAAATGGCTGCAGCAGGGTATTCCCGAGGAGATTATTTATGCCAAAAATTTTATTGCCACAATTGGCGACCTCCTCGAAGATGGTTACAAGGATATTATCGTTCAATCAGGTCATATCTATTGCATGGAACAAGCCCACGATCTCAAGTGGTATGTCCGTGCCCTGGCTTCGATCAAAACCATGAAAAAGAAATGGAGTCCGTTCAGTAAACTGGTTATGGGACGACCTGCTCTCGGCATGCCCGGAGATTTATACAGTTACCATGATGACCTGGAGAAGGGGTTGGAAACCCTTAAAGCTGATGTCGAGTTGGCTCGGAAACAAGGGGCGGCACTGGTCTACATGGCCCATGGTAATGAACATCTGTCAACCGGAATCTACTGTGAGGCCCAAAAGAAAATGCGGCAGCTCTATCCCGATGTCCAGACGTACTTCGGCTCGGTTGAAGGCTTTCCGGCGTTGGAAGACGTTGTTATCGCCATGAGCCATTGCAAAAGCAAGAAAGTAATTCTTAAACCGTTTATGATCGTTGCCGGAGATCACGCTACTAACGATATGGCCAGTGATGAAGATGATTCCTGGAAGAGCGTTTTAAGTAAAGCCGGTTTCAAGGTTACCCCGGTCCTTCATGGCCTCGGTGAAAATGATGCTTTTGCGCGGATATTTGTCGACCATATCAAAGATTGTGCCCGAGACAACAATATCACCCTGATTGACAACTAAGGTGGCTAGAGCCAGAGACCCGAAAAAAAAGATTTTTTACCACATAAGGAGAAGAAGATGAGTGGTAATTGGTTAAAGATAAATTTTATGAAAATCGTGGTTATGCTGATGGTCATAAGTGTGCTGAATTTTAATTTTCTTCCGCTTGAAGCGGCGACCACCATGGATGAAATAGTGGTAACCGCGACCCGCATGGAGGAAAAAAGCTTTGACGTCCCGACTCCGATCGAGTCGGTTTCAGCTGAAACCCTGACTATCAATAGTCCGGCAACTGCGGCTCAGTCTCTGGATGAACTGCCCGGAGTGTCGCTTAACAGAAGCGGCTTCTGGAACGTAAAACCGGTAATTCGCGGTCTTGGCAATAGCCGGGTTATGGTTTTGATCGATGGTGACCGGGAAAATAATCTCTGGGCCGGGCGCTCACCATTAATCCCCTTTATCGATGCCGGTAATGTTGAACGAATTGAGGTTATCAAAGGGCCAGCCTCGGTTCTTTATGGTACCGACGCTCTGGGCGGAGTTATCAATATCATAACCAAAAGTCCTGATTTTGCCAAAACTGATAAATGGTCATTTTTAAATAGCGTTGAAGTCCGTTACTCATCAGTAGACGAGGGCTGGTTCGGGCGCTACGCCTTAAGTGGTGGTGGTTACGGTTTTGATTTTGAACTCACGGTTGGAGCCCGGGATGCCGACGACTATCAGGACGGGGCTGGAGATGATGTCGAGAACAGCCAGTTTGAAAATCAGTTCCTCGATTTTAAGGGTCGTTATTTCATTAACGATGATCACGACTTGAGTATGTCCATAAGAAGCAATGATATTGATGACATGGGGGTGACAAAAAAACAGGGGGCCAGGTATTCTCATTTTGACAAATTTGATACTGACACCTACAAACTGGCTTATCATGGTCGTAATCTGGGATGGCTCAAAAATCTCCAGATAAAAAGCTGGTACGTCGACCAGGAGCGCAGTTATGAGGCTGATATTCCGAGCCTGGAAAAACCGATCTACAAATTAAAGGGCAATGAGTTTGAAACCTCAGCCCTGGGTGCTTTACTCCAGGGGCAGGTTGATTTCAGTCAAAATAACCGCCTGATTTTTGGTTGTGAATTTGTCGCCGAAGAGGCTGACGGCGACGAATATATCACGGTCAAAAAAAATAAAAAAAATATTACCGTCAAAAATCTTACTTTTAAACCGATACCGGACTGTGATCGGGATCATTTCGGTGTCTTTGCCCAGGATGAAATTTTCTTCAAAGATCAACTGACACTGCTCGCCGGTCTCCGTTACGACTACTTTGTTGCCAATGCCGATGATGCACCGTTTACAACCGATGTGTACGACAAAAAAGGCGAAAATATTATCAAGTCAAAGACTTCGATCAACCATTTCAGCCGGAAAAGTGATGACGCAGTTACGTTTAATCTCGGCATTCTCTATGTTCTTACCGAACATATTCATTTGACCAGCAATTTCTCTTCCGGCTTCCGGGCTCCCGATATGTTTGAACGCTATTCAACCAGAAGCAGCACTTACATGATTATCGGCAACCCCGATCTCGACCCCGAATACTCTTACAATGCCGATATCGGATTCAAACTTAATTATCAACGTCTCAGAGGTTCCTGCAACACTTTCTACACCCGGGTAGAAGACTATATCGAACTCGCCAATACGGGTCGAGATTTTGCCGGCATGGAAACGCGAGAATTTATCAATGTCGATGACGCGGAACTCTATGGCGCCGACGGTTCCCTGGAGTTTGATTTGTTAGACGAACTGATGCTTTTTGGTAACGTGGCCTATGTTGTCGGCCGTGATCGTAAAAGTCACGATCGCCTGAATGATATTCCACCGCTCAATGGTATCTTGGGGGCCCGCTGGCACGATGAACTGACTAATGGGCTGCACTACTGGTTTGAGTTCAGCGGCAATTTTTTTGACCGCCAGGATCATCCCGCCAAAGCTGAAAAAGAAACCCCCGGCTACTCATTTTTCAATCTTCGCAGTGGCATAAAATTTGACTATGCCGCTTTCAAGGATATTACTTTAACCTTAAATATCGAGAACCTTTTCGATAAAAAGTACCGCAACCATTTAAATGAGGCGGATTTTTATAACGATCCCGGTCTGAATGTAATCACATCGCTGAAATTTTCTTTTTAATCCATAACGGAAAACTTAACACCGGAGAAGAATAGTTTTTCTTCTCTGGGTAAGTGCCTGGTTTTAAAGAAGGTAAAACAGTCTCGCTGAAACTTGAAAAACATGGACAACAACGTCTTTTGCTTGACAAACGGGAGAAAAGATATTAGATGAATCGCATATAATTCAGATAATTGTTCAGGTGCTCGTTTCAAGAGCTTAATCGGGAACTTCGTGTAATTCGAGGACGGGCCCGCCGCTGTAACCGGGGACGAAAACCGCAGTAACCACTGACTTTAATGGGTGGCGTTTATGAAGCCACCGAGGTTGGGAAGGTGCGGTGAGTAGATGGATCCGGAAGTCAGAAGACCTGCCTGAATAATAAAGTCAACTCTCGAAGACAGAGGCAGGCTTTAGAGATTCCCGTCGGATAAAAACAGGGATATCCCCGGATCGAAATCAAATTTCGTTTCGGGGATTTTTTTTGCTTATTGTTTGGGAGAAGTTTAAAAAAATGAAGATTGGTAAATTTTTCGGGGTTGGTACCGGTCCCGGTGATCCCCGCTACCTGACTCTGCTGGCAGTCGAGATTTTCAGGCAGGTTGATGCTATTTTTACGGCTGTCGGGGTCAACTCATCCTTCAGCGTTTCGCGACATATTGTTGATTCGGTGGATCATGTCAGGGCTGAAAAAAAGGATCTGGTCTTCAGCATGTCCAGGGACTGGAACAAACGCCGGGCCAGCCTTAACGCGAATGCCGAAGAGATTGCTGCCGAATTGAAAAACGGAAAAAACTGCGCCTTTGCCACTCTGGGTGATCCGATGACCTACAGTACCTTCGGCTACCTGCTGCGGATTCTCAAGAAAAAACTTCCAGAACTGGAAACTAAAATCGCCCCGGGTATCACTTCCTTCGCGGCCCTGGCGGCGAAATCACAAACCGTGCTGGTTGAGGATGAAGAAATTCTCCGCGTCCTGCCGGGCCAGGATGCCGACCAACCAGAGGCTCTCGACCTGCCGCCTAAATCGACCAACGTCATTCTCAAAAGTTACAAACATCGCAATCGTCTGGTTGAACACTTTGCCAAGCAGGATGACTGCCATATCCTCTTTGGCAACCGGCTCTCTTTGGATGGCGAATTTGTCACGACAGATCCTCAAGAAATTATCAATCATCCGGATGAATATCTGTCACTGCTGATCATAAAAAGAAATTGATGAGGGAAAAATCGCAAAAAGAGGCTTTTGCCCGGCGGCGCATACTGTGGCTCATCTGGTGTCTGATCGGTTTTCTGGTGGTCGTTTTTGTCTTCTTCCAGGGTTCAAGTGCCGCGAACCTGAGAATCCTGGAAAGTCTGGGCCGACTCATTCTCCTGGTCGGCCTGGCAACCTTTATCGGCAGCATCTTCGAACTACGCAACTGGACAGATTTTGCCGGCATTTTGCTCAAACCGTTAATCTCCTTTGCAAGGCTGCCACAGCTTGCCGGAGCGGCCATGGTAACAGCTCTTTTTTCCAACAAGGCGGCCGGCAGCCTGCTGGCCGGCTCCTTTGCCGAAGGCAGGCTTACCCGCTTTGAGATGCGGGTCAGTGCCATCTGCAACTCATATGTAACTTATGTCTCTCACTCCTTGCGGGTCATGTATCCGATTATCGGTGTTCTGGGATTTGCCGCTATCTATTATTTTGGCATGATGTTTGGAGCCGGCCTGATCATCACTCTGGTCGCCATGACCATCAGCCGCTGGCGACCGACGGCAACGATATCATGTTATGATAATCCTGGCGGTGAGGGTTTACAGGAGGTAAAAGTACTCAATAAGAAAGTCCTAATATCATGGCCGGAGACATTGCGGAAATCGGGCCGGCGGACTAGAGAAATTATTACCCGGGTAGTTTGTATCACTATTCCCCTGTACGTTTTGGCATCCTACTTGAACAAAGCCGGTTTTTTCCAGGTCTGGAAAGATTTTGTTCCGGAAATCGCGATCCCTTTTTTTCCGCCTGAAGTCCTGGCCATTATGGCGGCCCGTCTCGGAGGTCTGGTCAGCGCAGCTGGAGTGGCTTCTGAACTTTATAATCAGCAGGCGGTTGGCTACACCCATATTTTGTTGGCCCTTTTTGCCGGCAATATCGTTACTAACCCGATTCGCACCCTGCGCCGCAATCTGCCGTCGGCAATGGGTATTTTTCCGCCCCGGGATGGTTTTTTCATTGTTATGGTTATGCAAACAAGTCGCCTCTTGTTTGTCCTGTTCTTCATCCTGATGCTGATTGTTTATCTGCACCTTAAACAAGGATAAGAGATGCTGAGCTACCCCATCAACCTGCTGCTGGAAAAACGCCTCTGCCTGGTAGTCGGCGGCGGCCCGGTAGCAGCCCGCAAAGTCGACCGATTACTTGAATCAGATGCCCTGGTGAGCGTTGTCGCCCCTGAAGTTGTACTAAGTTTGAAGGAACATGCTGAAGAAAAACGGATCGAACTTTCCTTGAGACCTTTCAGGAAGAGCGACCTAGATGATGTTTTTCTGACTTTTCTGGCCTCTGATGACCATCTTCTCAACCGTCAAGTGCTGGGTGATGCCCAAAAAAGGAAAATTCTGGTCTGTGCGGTTGACAATAATTGGCAGGCAGGTGATTTTCTGACCCCGGCGAGCTGTTTTGATCATGACCTGCAACTGACAGTGGCGACTGACGGTCGTTCCTGTGGTCGCGCCAAAGCGGTCAAGAATTATCTTGCCCGTCATCTGGAAACACTGACTGCAGGACTGGTTTTGACCAGTATCAGTGTTGAGACTGCAAAAGAATGGCCTCTCGACGTCAATCAGTTTAAGACAATCGGCAGACAACTGGACTTAATCTGGGGGGTACGGGAATTCATCCTGATTCCAGGTATCGATTGCCTGGAGCTGGTGGCCCTGGTTGCCGAGGATAACGCTATTGAAAACCTGATAACTGCTGTTTTCAAAGGGAGTGGAATTAAGAAAAATGGTTTGCGGATCAGAAAAGGGAAACCAGCTTTTGCATACCTGTGGCAACGCGCAGTTCAAGCTGCTGACTGCAGCGGCAGTATCGGGCGGCAACTGCTTGTAGAAACAAGAGCACCCGGAACAGACAGCCGGGTTGGTATAGCCCTGAAGGAATTAAGCCGGTTATTGTCTCGCGCAACAAACATGGCATTAACCTGTCAGCAGGCATGGATAGCATATGAAAATTATTGTCGGAATTTATGATTCCCGATCGGTTTCTGGAAAAGAGCTGGAAGCCGCGTCTGGAAAATTTTTGCAAGAGATCGTCCAGTTACTGCCGGCACTCTCTTATAGCAAGGTTGTCATTCCACCGGCAGCCAACTTGGAAACGCTGAATCAAGGCCAGAATTCAGCCATGGAAAACGGCTGGACTGATCTTCTCGCCGCCCTCGAAAAGCGAAGCATTGATGGTGCATTCTATCCTGCTGATATGCTGCCCGACGCTCTGCCGGATACCGCCGATTTTTTTTCGCTGCCCGCCTGGCCTGCTGACAACGGCTTAGTGATGGGGGGAACCGCGTCATCCGGTCTGGCCCTGGTCTTTAGCCGGGGAGAAAAAATCTTTAAGATTATTCGCAATCTTCTGCTGCCGCCGACCGTCTTTGCCGGGGCCGGCATCGGCGGGGTCGGTAATGTTACCCAGGCGGTTGTCAATGCCCTCAAAAACTGCGATGTCTGTGTTTTTGACGCCTTGATTCCCGCTGGTATTCTTGAATATCTGCCGAAGAGTGCCGAACAGGTTTTTGCCGGCAAACGAAATGGCAGCCATTCTATGAAGCAGGACGAGATCAACCGTTTGCTTGTCCGTCTGGCCAAAAGCGGCCAGAAAGTGGTACGGCTTAAAGGCGGAGACCCCACTGTTTTCGGCCGTCTGGCTGAAGAAACCAGTACCTTTCAGCAGGAGAAACTGCCGTTTCGGGTTCTGCCCGGGATCAGTACCCTGAATGTGGCCGCTGCTGCCACCGGTCTGCTGCCGACCCGCAGAAGGCTAAATCGTGGTTTTTCCGTGGCGACCCCGCGGCGGGCGGGCAGCCATACCTTTATTCCACTTTCGGAGAATGAGCTAAAAGAATCTCTCAATGTTTACTACATGGCCGCAACCCTGGTGCCGGAGATTGTCGCGCGGATGAGCAGTGAAGGGTTCCCCCCGGATTGGCCCATAAGCTTGATTTATGATGTCGGCAGCAGTCAGGAAACTCTGGTGTGTGGAACTCTCGCTGACATTGTCGCAAAAATTTCCCGGCCCGAGTTGAAAAAACGCCCGGCTTTGGTTTTAACCGGAAAAAGCGCCGCAAAAAACTACCTTTTTCAGACCAATGCACCTCTCGAAGGCAAAATGGTTCTCTGCTGCGGGGAGCAATCGGTAATTGAAGAGCAAAAACCAGCTATTCTGGCGTTAGGTGGCCGGTATACACCTCTACCCATGACGATGTTGAAAGTCAATCAGTCAGGTGAACAGGCTATCTGTAACTGTGATAAAGATGAAGGATTTCTGATAACTACATCGACCACTGCCCGGATAATTGTTCATACCTGGCGCCACAGGCAGGTTGATGTGAGAAAAGTTCCCCTGCTGATCGTCAAAGACCAGGCCTGCGCGGAAATCTTTCATTCGATCGGCATCTTTCCTGAAATTTTCTTGAGTGAAGCAAATGCGGATGTTGAAGATATATCCTGGCAAAAACCTGCGGGGTTGAATAATAAAATTACCTGGTTGAAATCTGAACATGATATATGCGAAAGTAAAGGTTACCTGCAGGAAAACGGGATGGAAATTACGGAATTATTATTCGCGGAATGTCACCCCTTGCCAGTGACCATGCCGCCTGATTTTGATGCGGTAATATTTTCTGATGGGTCAGCAGCAGGAAAATTTATCGACCATTTTGGACCAGAAACTTTGGCTGATAAGATTATCTGTTGCGTGGGAGATCAGGCCAAGACGGTATTACATGACGAAGGTAATCCTACCACCAGCACAAAAACGGTAAAGACGATACAGGAAGCCCCGCTGCAATTGGCAGCTTATTATGCCAACCGGAAAATCAAAAAAATGCGAGGAAAAAAATGGCCGGAAAAGTAAATTGGCAAATGTCAGGCAGTGAAGTCGAGGCGGAGAGCTTTCATCGGATTGACATTGAAGCTCCAGACCACTCTTTCGATGAGAGAGAATGGCATATCGCCCGGCGTCTAATCCATACAACCGGGGATTTTTCCATTATTGAGCAACTAAAATTTCGCCATAACCCCATCGAAGCGGGACTGCAGGCGATGGCCAGGGGAATGCCGATCTTCTGTGATTCCAATATGGCCCGCAGCGGGGTTTCGGTGGCCCGCTTGCAAAAGATTAATCCGGCTTATGAAAAGGCCTCCCTGCACTGCTATATCGCCGATCCCGATGTCGCTGAGATGGCGGCGGCCAGAGGCTGCACCCGAGCACTGGCGGCAGTGGAAAAGGCCCGGCCCATCCTCTCCGGTTCAATCGTGCTGATTGGCAATGCCCCCCTGGCCCTGGCCACTATTGTTCGTCTGGCTCAGGAAGAAGAAATCAGGCCGGCGCTGGTCATCGGCATCCCGGTGGGTTTCGTTAATGTGGTGGAAGCCAAAGAGATGCTGGGCGAAAGTAACCTTCCCCATATTGTCGTGGAAAAACGGCGGGGCGGCAGTGCTCTGGCGGTGGCGACGTTGCATGCTATTATTGAAAACTGGAAATGAACAGGCAGACAACGGGAAAAAAATCTTTACGCTGTGGTTTTACCACCGGGGCGGCGGCCGCCGCTGCCGGTGTTGCCGCCTATTGTCATTTCACTAAGGGAAGGATGCCGAAAGCTATCGATCTGCTTTTTCCCGATGGTCAATCACAGCGCATCCAGACCACGTTGACAGCCCAAGGTGAAGCACAAGTCATAAAAGATGCCGGGGATGACCCGGATGTTACCGATAAGGCTAAAATCAGGGCTCTTTTCTCTCCCGTTACCCTGGCGATGGCCGAAGAACATGATTACCTGATTGATGTAGGTCTGGGGAAAATCATCCTGCATGGAGGCCCCGGGGTTGGGCTCTGCGGGCGTATTGGTCTTGATTGTGAGAAAAATAAATGGGCTATTAACCAAGTCCCACGGCTGATGATTGCTGAAAATCTGGCCCGGGCCGGATTCGGCGGACAAAAAGAGTGCGGACTACTCACCATCTCTGTAGTTGAGGGCCAAAAACTGGCTCAGAAAACCCTTAATGCCCAGCTCGGGATTACCAACGGTATCTCCATTCTGGGAACCTCAGGCATTGTCTACCCTTACAGCCATAAGGCTTATATCAAGACCATTGAGATTCTGGTTAAAGCCGTAGCCATCACCGGTTTTGACCAGGTCATCTTTACCACCGGCGGTCGGACCCTGAAAGCGGCGACCGCTTGTTTACCGGAAATAGAAAGTACAGCATTTATCCGCATTGGCGATTTTATTTACGAAAGTTTGCAGGCGGCCAGAATACAGGGCATCTCCCGGGCCGTGGTTGCCTGCATGCCGGGTAAATTATGTAAATACGCCGCCGGCTACCGTAACACCCATGCCGCCAACGTCAGTCAGACCTTGGTACCGTTGGCAAAGATTGTAAAAGAGTTCAGCCTCGACCAGAACCTGGCCCAAGAAATATTAGGCTGCAACTCGGTGCGCCAGGCCTTAACCTTGATCCCTGATATCTTTTATGCCGCAAGTCTGCGCCAGCTGGCCGGCCAGGCTTTGCTAACCATGAAAAACTGGACGCCAAACTTACCGTTACGCCTGTTGATTTTTGATTATGAAGGCAACCTGCTGATTGATGAATTGGGATCTGACGCGGGCTGCGCCCGCGACTTATTATCTTAACCACGAATTGACACAAATGAACACGAATAAAGGCGCTTTTTTCATCCGTGTCTATCCGTGCCCATCTGTGGTTCTAACAAAAATTACCGGCAATTATTTGGTAAAAATTTCTTGTTTTTTTGCCAGACTTTCAGGAGTACAGTACTAAATTATGAACGGTGAAATCACGATAATTTCCTGTGGCGCGGAACGGACGTATCTGCCGAATGTCGATGATCATCGACTGGAAAAAACCGATGTCCTGGCCGGCAGCAAACGCCTGTTGTCCGAATATCCAGATTTTTCCGGAAAAAAATTTATCCTTGGTGCCGATACGACACAAACCGTTGAGACCCTCTGCGATCTGGCTATCCAGGGACGGCAGGTGGTGGTGCTGGCTTCGGGAGACGCGCTTTTTTACGGTATCGGCGGTACCTTTTCGCGCCTGCCTGCCGGACGGCTTGAGCAGTTTAACCTTTCTATCAGACCGGCCCCGACAGCCTTTCAAAGCCTTTTTGCCCGGCTCAAACTTCCCTGGGAAAAAGCTCGTTTTTTCAGTCTGCACCAGGATGACAGAATTCCAGTGCGGGAGATTCTTTCCGCCCCGCTGGCGGTTATCTACGGCGGCAGCCGGATCAATGCCGTTCAGGCTGCCGCGGCCCTGGTGGAGAGTTTTCCTGAATACGGGACGCGGCCGGCGGTGCTGGCGGAAAATCTCGGTTTTAACAATGAACGAATCAATACTGCTCCCTTGAAAGATATAGTCCTGATAGAGTGTGGCCCCATATCCATGCTGGTATTACTGGAAAATTCCGGCAAAGATGAGTGTCCACCGCTGGCACTGGGATTAGGATTGGAAAACGATTTTTATGAACATGAGAAAGGGTTGATTACCAGCCCGGAGATCCGCTGCGCGGCGCTGGCCAAATTACGCCTGCCGCCGGCCGGAGTATTGTGGGATATCGGTGCCGGCAGCGGTTCAGTCGGCCTGGAAGCCGCCGCCCTGCGCCCCCGGATGGAAGTCCATGCCCTGGAAAAAAAACCACAGCGGGTGGTTCAGATCAAAGAAAATGCCAAACGGCTCGGGGTTGCCAATATTTACATCCAGACCGGTACGGCACCTGATGGTTTCAGTACCTTTCCGCAACCGCAACGGATCTTTATCGGTGGCGGCGGTGAGCATCTTGAAAAAATTCTTGAAGCCGGTTTTGCCGCCCTCAAACCGGACGGCATCATTGTGGTTGCCGCTATCACCATGGAGGCTTTAGCTCAGCTCAGTACCTGGCGGCCTGAAAACTGTCTTGAAGCAGTCCAGATATCGGTAGCGAGAATGACCGAACTAGCCGGTAAATAT
>JAYEKE010000137.1 GCA_034660915.1 Pseudomonadota bacterium | reverse complement strand
TGAGATCCACCCGCCTGGTCGGCATGGTTGAGTAGTTGGTAATTGTACCGCCCATGACGGCTGAGTTGGGGATGATGACCACCTTGTTGTCCGGGGTTTTCAGGATGGTGGTGAAAATACTGATTTCACTTACAGTTCCAGTCATCCCGGCGGCATCAATAAAATCCCCGGCTTTAAAGGGATGAAAGATTATCAGCAGAAAGCCGGCGGCAAAATTTGCCAGGGAGCCCTGCAGGGCCAGGCCGATTGCCAGACCAGCGGCGCCGAGAACGGCGATAAATGAGGTGGTCTGCACCCCCAGTTTGGAGATGGCGGCAATGACCACGAAAACGACAATTGCGGTATAAATCAGGTTGCAGGTGAACGAGATAATCGTTGGTTCCATCGCCTTTTTGGTCATTAACTTTTCAACCACTTTTCTGATCAGCTTTGCCACCCAGCGACCAATGATAAAAATGGCGACGGCGGCTATAAGCCTCAGGCCGTAGACGACAACCAGTGCCTGCATGTTTTCCACGTTGATTCTCCTTTATTCTCCTGTTAGAATTTTACTTTGGGGACGGCTTTCTCACCTTCCGGTAACTCATAGTAGGTTGCTTTGCTGACTCCGGCAATGCTGGTGAAAAAATGGCCGTAGAAAGTTCGGGCATAGGTATTCAGACCCTGAACCGCATCGTTGTAGCGTTGCCGTTCCACAGCAATCCGGTTTTCCGTTCCTTCCAGGCTGTCCTGTAGTTTGAGAAAAGACTGGTTGGCCTTTAGATCCGGGTAGCTTTCCTGGAGCATCAGCAGGCGGGAAAGAACCCCTTCCAGCTGGTTGGCTGCCACTACCTTGTTTTTGGTGCTTCCAGCCTGAAAATATTTTGTCCGGGCTTCGGCAATGTTTTCAAAAAGTTCTTTTTCATGGGAGGCGTAGCCCTTGACGGTTTGAATCAGATTGGGGATCAGGTCATAGCGTCTTTTCAGCTGGTTTTCAACCTGGGCCCAACACCCTTTAATGTTTTCGTCCATGGCCACGGCCTGGTTGTAGCCTTTGATCACCCAGCCAAAGGTCATGAAGCCGATGAGTAACAGAATCGCCACGGTGATGAGAATGTTTTTTACTTGCTTAGACATACAACTCTCCTTGAAATATGTGCATTCTGGTTGATTGAATTCTCAACTTTTTTAAGTTGTTCTGGCTTGTGGGGTGCGCTAAAGCAATGTCCCCGCGTCCGTTTCCTGACTGCTGATAGCTGTTTACCAGCCGCCGGAAGCCCCTCCACCGCCGAAGCCTCCGCCGCCGCCACCGCCAAAACCACCGAAGCCGCCGCCACCAGATCCACCCCAGGAGCCGCGCCTGCCGCCCATGGCGGAAAAAAGCAGGAGCATCAGGAAAAGCCGAGGATTCTTGATAAATATGATAACCAGGACAATCAGGAACAGCAGCGAGATAATTTTACTGAACAGGCTTGGCTTGCGGCGAGAGGTTGAATGCTGCCCGGGATGGTTTTTCAGCTTCGGCATCCCGGTGACGCTCACGTCGGCATCAGTGGCAACCTCACGGGCCACAGCCAGTACGGCGGCATAAATTCCTTTATTATATTCCCCCCGGCGGAAAAACGGTACCAGGTAGGTGCGTCCGAGACTGCCGACAAAGCTGTCCGGTAATACTCCTTCGAGACCATAGCCGATTTCAAAGCGGTACTTTCGATCTCCGCTTGAAATCAACAGCAGGACCCCGTTGTCTTTCCCTTTTTGTCCCAGTTTCCAGCGATCGTGGGCAACGTGCAGGGAAAAATCTTCCAGGGATTCTCCCTCCAGACTGGGAATGGTAAGAACCACCATCTGGGCGCTGGTTTTTTGTTCCAGTTCCTGCAGGTAACCGTTGATTTTCTGCTCAGTGGCTGAATCAACCAGGTCGGCCTGGTCAACTACATAGTGGTCTGGCTGTTCCGGCAGCTGGATAGCGGACGCGTAAGTGACCGGCAAACAGCAGCATAACAGCAGGGCAAGCCAGAAAAAAAACCTAGTTCTGGTGTTCATCAACCAAATCCCCCAACTGCTCCAGGGCCTGGTAGCAGTTTGTAAATATCGTGTTCAGTTGGTCCATGGACAGGTTCTGTCGTTTCCCGTGTGCCTGAAAGATGCTGCCAAAAGCGGAAAGATCAATGGTTGTGGCTTTTTGAAGTTGATCAAGGACTGTCGTTGGATTAATAGCCGGCTGGCTGCCAAGCAGCATGACGACGCCGCGAAAGAGAGGCAGGTAGCGGGAGAAGGCGTGGTTGAATCCATCCGCCAGAATTTTTCGGTTACCAGCGGCGGAAAGATAGTCCTGGCGCAGGCCGATTAAGCGGATTTTGAGCTCCCGTTCACATTGGTGTCGCAGGTCATCCATCCTGATTTCCAGGTTTTTCAGCAGGTCTTCCCCGTGAATTGTTTGATGTAAAATCTTGAGATCCAGAAATTCAATCGGGAAAACATCAAGGGAACTGCTGATGTAGTAGGGAGTCATGATCAACGGGGCGGCAATTCCTTTTTTGCCGTATTTTTTCCCCAGCGGCGCCAGCAGCTTTAAGAAATCAAGCTCCATCTGGTGGAGTACAATTACCGAATGGATGTCGGCCAGTTTCGGATTAAAATCATCCGTCAAAGCGCTGCCGGAAACATGAACTGAATGGATATGTTTGCCATCGGCAGCCATGACTTCACGCATGAATGGCAGATAACGGTCGGCAATTGCAGGCGGTAGGTTGGTTTCGGTCATTTTGCCGCTCCTTTACGGTTTTTTCCGGGTGGCTTTGTTGATGATTACCGGTATCGTGGGGACGTCACGGTAATGACCATGACTGCCGGTAGGAACCCCGGCGATGGTATCGACCACGTCCATTCCTTTTACCACCTTGCCGAATACTGCATAGCCAAAATTGCCGGCCCGGTGATCAAGGGAGGCATTGTCGCCTAAATTGATAAAAAACTGGGTGGTGGCGCTGTCTACCACCCGGGTACGGGCCAGGGAGAGGGTCCCACGAAGGTTTTTCAAGCCGTTGTCAGCTTCGTTTTTAATCGGGGCCTTGGTGGTTTTTTTAACCATTTCCGGGTTGAAACCACCACCCTGGATAACAAAGCCGGGAATAACCCGGTGGAAGATGACGTTGTCGTAAAAGCCGCTGTCCACATAGGCGAGGAAATTTTTAACCGAGATGGGTGCCTTGTCGGCATAGAGTTCGATGACCATATCTCCCTTGGTGGTGGAAAAAACCACTTGCGGGTTTTGGGCCGCGGCGACGGCAGTGCTTCCGTAAGCCATAGTGATGAAAAAGATTGCAAAAAGGAAAAGAAGTGTTTTTTTCATGGCGTGATTCCTCAGGTAAAATATGTTGAAAATTTTATTGTTACCACGAAGCACACGAAGATCACGAAGGACTGAAAAAATTACTTTTCTTCGTGTCTTTCGTGCTCTTCGTGGTTGCATTCATTTTTGGATTTTTTTTGGAGTGATTGAATATTATCGATTTTACCGATAATGGCCGAAACAATCAATAAGTTTTTTTCTGGGGTTTTGGCAGCAGCACCATTTTCTGTTTTTCTTTTGCCCGGGGATTTTTTTCGACAAAAAGTGCTTCGCCGGTAAATGGGTCGGTTCCGGTCCAGTACATGAGGCTGGAATAGGTGGAGGGTGTCGGGGTGAAAATCTGTATCTGTTCCGGTCTGACTTTCAGTTGTTGGCTGACGAATTGCCGCAGTTTCAGCATGTGGTCCATGGTGCAACCCGGGTGCGCCGCGATCAGGTAATAGGTTAGGAACTGTTTTTTGCCGGCTTCTCGGGTAAACCGGTAAAAACGATCTTTGAATTCCAGCAGCAGGTCAATCGTCGGTTTGCCCATTTTCTCCAGGATTTCAGGTTCACTGTGTTCCGGGGCAACCTTTAACTGTCCGGAGACATGATGCTGGACTAGTTCTTTCAGGTAGCGGTCGCCGTATTTTTGGTCGGCCAGTACCAGGTCGTAGCGAATTCCCGAAGCCACAAAGACTTTTTTTACTCCCGGCAGTTGTCGCAGCTTTTTCAACAGGCGGCCCTGGCTTAGATGTTGAACCGGAAGGTGGTCGCAGACCTTGGGGAAGAGGCAGCGCTTGTCGGGACAGATGCCCCGGCTGATTTTTTTCTCGCATTCAAAACCGTACATGTCGGCCGTCGGGCCACCGACATCAGAAATAATGCCCTTGAAATCAGGATGCTGGCTCAGTTGCCGGGCTTCGGCGATGATGGAGTCTTCACTGCGCCAGCGGACTGTCTGTCCCTGATGAACGGCAATAGCACAAAAATTACAGGCGCCGTAGCAGCCACGGTGGCTGGCCAGGGAAAACTGAATGGTATCCATGGCCCGTACTTTACCTGATGTCTGGTAATAGGGGTGGACGCGGCGTTCAAAATCAAGAGCATACACCCGGTCAAGTTCAGCCTGGTTGAGGTAAAACGCCGGTGGATTATGAATCAGGTAACGGTCACCATGACGTTGATAAAAGCCCCGGGCCGAGACTGGATCCTGATTGCGGTAGAAGAGTTGGAACATCTCGCTGAATTTTTGTCGATCATCCTTAACCATGTCGTAGCCCGGCAGCTCAAGATACTCTGCCGGTGGTTCTTTGCCGCGATAACAAAGCCCGCGGATATCTTCCGCCGGTTTTTGTTCCTGTAGCCGGTGGGCCAGCTTAACCATGGAATTTTCCCCCATCCCGTACATGAGGTAATCAGCCTTGGCGTCGAATAATACCGAGCGGCGGATACTGTGGGACCAGAAATCATAGTGGGCAAGGCGCCGGAGGCTGGCTTCAATTCCACCGAGAACAATGGGTCGGGTTTGTTTGAAGTAACGGCGAATGAGGTTGGTGTAAACAATAACTGCCCGGTCCGGGCGGCGATGGTTACGGCCTCCCGGGGTCAGATCATCCCGGTGTCGGTGTTTGCCACTGGCTGTATAATTTGCGACCATGGAATCAAAACTGCCACCTGAGACACCCCAGAAAAGTTCAGGTTCTCCCAGCCTGGTGATGTCAACGTCAGAATTAATGGCCGGTTGGGCAATAATGCCGACTTTGAATCCGGCCGCAGCCAGTACTTTGCCGATCAGGGCGGTGCCGATAAAGGGACTGTCAAGATAAGTGTCGCCGGTAATCAGGATAATATCCAGGCTGGACCAGCCGAGTGAATGCAGCTCAGCGGTGGTGGTGGGGAGAAACATGGTTCAGGAGCTCATAAACAAATGGAATGACAATTTATACCTGGAAATCAACTGTGGCAATCTGGTTGCAGGCAGCCTTGACCAGAACCAGTACCTCCTGGTGTGCCGGATACAGCTGGTAGCGTTTTAAAGCTTCAGGATCGGCAAAAGTGGAAACCAGGGCGAAATCAAAGGACCGATCAGAATGGATGATATCCCGGCCGAATTCAAAACTTTGTATTTCAGGAATTGCCGCCGGCAATGCCGCCAGACCCTTCTCGATGGCATTGATTTCCGCATCCGTCACTTCTGGCTTGAATTTCAAGAAAATAAGATGCCTTAACATTCCAACCTCCGGTTAATCATTTTATTCTTTCTCAACTTTCTGACTTGCATTGCCAAGGACATATTGCCGGATGTTCGGGCTTGGCTCATAGCCTGTCTGCCGACAGGCAGGCGGTATTGGCCGCCGAACGAATCACACGATGTGATTCGCGGCGGACGCCCGGGGACATTGCTTTAGCGGTGTCCCCCATAGCCATGGACGGCCGGCGAGAATGAGCGAGAGCCATGCCGGAACATCCCCTGGAGATTTCTTGCAGCTGTTTTTAGAGCAACTCAGAAAGTTGAGATTCTTTGTTTTTCAAGATTGAAATTTCCCCCAGCCGGATTCCCGGTTGTGGTGGTTCATAGCGTTCATAGTAACCTATAAGTTGACCGTTACCATCACGTACCGCCCGCATGAAAAGTCGTTTTTTTTCAGTATTGTGAATCAGTCTTTCGTCTTCACCGTTTTTAAAAGCTTCCAGATTCTCGATGATAATTTTCCTTGAATGCTTATTGTGACAGTCAAGCAGCGAGCGGTTCAAAAGATTGGCCCCATCTTTGAAATGGTTGCGGGCGGTTTTGTTCATATAGCGGATGATATGATTCGTATCCACGAACAGAAAGGGATCTTTGAGACTGTCCATGAAAGCATGTAACAGGGCATAATCGACGGTTTTGCTGTTTTCCATTGGCGACGTTCCGTTATGTTCTAAGGGTTCATAATGGATGGTCAGCCAGATTGACGGCTGATCGGGCTCGGTCCAGACAACCCGGTGTTTCCGGTGGGCGGGAATGTTGAGATAATCTCCGGGACGAAGTTCGATTTCTTCGTTCTGATCGGCAAAAACCAGCCGGCCGCCGCCGGAAAGAAGAATAACCCATTCGGAATGATCCTGGTCATACCAGAAATTTTTATCTGAGGCATGGCCGTGAGAGACGATGCGCTCCAACCGGAAATTTTTGCTTTGCAGCAGAGTTTCAACCCATTCATTTGCTGCCGGAACCGTAAAAGCTGAAAAAATATTTTTCAGTTCCTTTTTTTGCTGGTCGTCAGGCATAGCCGTCCGGGTTCCCTTCCTGCCAGCGCCAGGCATCGGCGGTCATGGCCTCAATTCCCCGCTGCGCGGTCCAGCCCAGTTCGTTCCTGGCCAGAGAGGGGTCGGCATAGCAGGTGGCAATATCGCCGGCCCGGCGGCCGACGATTTCATAGGGTACTTTTTGTCCGGAAGATTTCTCAAAGGCGTGAATCATTTCCAGAACGCTGTACCCTTGGCCGGTACCCAGGTTGCAGGTGAAAATTCCAGGGTTTGCGGATAGCTTTTCCAGGGCCCGCAAATGACCGATGGCCAGGTCCACCACGTGGATATAGTCCCGGACGCCGGTGCCGTCCGAAGTCGGATAGTCGTTGCCGAAAACCGCCAGTTTCTGTAGCTTGCCCACTGCCACCTGGGAAATGAAGGGCAGCAGGTTGTTGGGGATGCCGTTGGGGTCTTCGCCAATGCGGCCACTTTCATGGGCTCCCACCGGATTGAAATAACGCAGCAGGGCGATACTCCACTGTTGCTCAGCCCGGTACAGATCCTGAAGAATTTCCTCGATCATCAGCTTTGATCGACCGTAAGGATTGGTGGGGCCAAGGGGAAAATCTTCCTTGATGGGAACCGTCCTGGGGTCGCCGTAGACGGTGGCGGAAGAGCTGAACACCAGGGTTTTGACCCGATGGTTTTTCATCACTTCGCAGAGGTTGATGGTACCGGTAATATTATTGTGGTAGTAGCTTAAGGGTATTTCAACTGACTCGCCCACCGCTTTCAGCCCGGCAAAATGGATGACCGCATCGATTGGTTGGGCGGCAAAAACTCTTTCCAGGGCTGGTTTGTCCAACAGGTCAACCTGGTGAAATACAAGTGTTTTGCCAGTCAATTCCTGTACCCGGATTAACGATGTTTCCTTGCTGTTTGACAGGTTGTCAACGACAATGACCTGGTGGCCGGCATGCAGCAGTTCCAAACAGGTATGGCTGCCGATGTAGCCAGTGCCTCCGGTAACTAAGATATTCATAACTACCCTCTTTGTATCCTTAAGTTGAGCGATTAGCTTTTAGCAGTTAGCCCAATAATTACAAGATGTTTAATATCACCTACCGTAAATATTCGACTTTGTCTATAGATTGACAAATTTTTATTATTTCTCACAGAGACACGGAGTCACAGAGGGCAAATGACTGGGGTTCTCTGTGACTTTGTGCCTCTGTGAGAGTATTTTTATCTTTTCTGAAAACGTAGTCGAATGTTTACCACCCATCTTCACCCATTGGGTGTTGTTTGAAATTAACATAAGACACTGATTTTACGAAGCTAAATGCTAATGGCCAACAGCTAATTGCTTGACTTAGTTAAAACATGCGGGCGGCAATCCAGCTGCCGGAGATAAAGGTGCCGATGGAACTGCCCAGATTTGCCAGGACGACCACCAGCAGGATGCGGCAGGCTGGGTTCAGCCAGAATCCTTTTACGGAAGAAATGGCATTGGGCAAATCTTCGAGATCGGCCACCGTCGGCTTTTTTACATAGGCCTGAACCATCCCGGAGATCCAGCCGGCGGCTACCAGGGGATTCAGACTGGTGAGCGGGGCGGCCAGAATTGATGACAGAATTGTCAATGGATGGGCCAGGGCCACGGCTGCGCCCAGTCCGGCAAGCAGGCCGTTAACCAGGATCCAGATATAGATGGAATGCAGGGAGAACTGGCTGCCGCCCTTGAAAAAGCCGCCGATCAGCATCGCCACGATTAATCCGGGGATTGCCCATTTCAACACTCCAGGGACCCATGACTTTGGTGGCAGGCTGGTAATTGATTTCAGATCATGATCTTCCTGGATGTATTTCATAATGCCCGGAACATGACCGGCACCAACCACGGCAACTACGGTTTTTCCAGGGGCTTCCCTGATTTTCTGGGCCAAATAAATATCACGTTCATCAATCAGCCGTTTTTTGACTTCGGGAAAAGATTCCCCCAGGGATTCAAGAATATGGTCAAGCTGGTCCTGCTCTTTCATTTCTTCAATGAGACCCGCGTCAATTTCCTCAGAACTTAAGAGGCTGAACAGGAGATGGCCGGTCATTTTCAACTTGTTCCAGAAATTCAGGTATCCCCAGACCCTTTTCAGGGTGATTTCAATGCTGCGGTCGGCCAACACCAGCGTGGCACCGGTTTCTTCCGCCACCTGGTAGCCGGCAATCATTTCAGCGCCGGGCTGCACTCCCAGTTGATCGCCGATTTTGCGGTAGAAGGAAGTCATGGCTAGTTGAGCCAGAAGAAACAAGGCTTTCTTTTCCCTGACCACCTTGACAATATCCATCTGTTTCCAGGCATCCTGCCGGTTAAGAGCCTGGTAGCGGGCCAGGCACAACTCAACGCCGACCGCATCCGGCCTGATCAGCCGGATGGTTTTTTCTACATCCTCAACACTTTCCCGGGAGACGTGAGCGGTTCCCAGCAGGTAAACGGTTTTATCGTTTACCGCCAGTTTCTGGACGCGGTTGGGCAGTGTCAGTTCCTGTTCGTTTGGGGACATTATTCCAACTTTAATGGCAGATTGCAATCCGCTTTTTTTTGGGGGTTATCTTCCAGGTTCGCAGTCCCGTCTCGATGGTGTCCCCAAATTTTATGCTATTTTACCGGATTATATTTTTTTAAAGACCAGCATCAATACACCATTCCGGGTTTTAAGTAAAGCTGATGGCTTCGCCTGTCTCGAATAGGAAGTTTTTATTGTTCCATCGGGTTCAGATTAATCGTTTCTACCCGGACGGAATTGGCACTGCCGCTGGCGAAAAATTTCCCGCTTCCCCGGGTAATGACAATTCGGTCGCCATTATTCAGCTGGCAGCGTTCCCTGACTTCCCTGATAACATCGGTTTCCAGATCAGGGTGGTCTTCCTGGTAATCTTTGAGGAAAAATGGGCTGACACCCCAGAAAAGGCACATTTTTCTGACTACTCGCCTATGGTGCGAAATCCCGAGGATGGAAACTCTGGGTCGATACTGGGTGATTCGCAGGCAGGAATGGCCGGATTCGCTGACCGCCAGGATCCGCTTGGCGCCGATTTTTTCCGCCAGCAGGGAGGCGGTCAGCATGATGGCATCATCCACCCGGGCCAGATCGAGGTTCCTCAGGCTGGGACGTTCTTTGGGGGTTTTTTCCGCTTCGCTGATAATTTTCCCCATCATGCTTATGGCCGCTAAGGGATACTTGCCGGAAGCTGTTTCAGCACTGAGCATAACCGCGTCGGTTCCGTCCCAGATGGCGTTGGCCACATCGCTGGCTTCGGCCCTGGTTGGTATTGGACTTTCAATCATAGATTCCAGCATCTGGGTGGCGGTAATGACCGGCACGCCCTGATTATTACAGCGGTTGATAATCTGCTTTTGGATGGTTGGCACCAGGTGATTGCCGATTTCAACCCCCATGTCGCCGCGGGCCACCATGATTGCATCCGCGGCCTCAATGATTTCCAGGATATTTTTGATGCCTTCCGGATTTTCAATCTTGGCCACCACCGGGATGTCATTTTCCTGTTTGCTGATTGCCTCTTTGACCTGGAGTACATCTTCTCGTTTACGGACAAAGGAGAGCGCAACATAATCAATTTGATGTTTGAGGCCGAAAGCCAGATCCAGCCGGTCTTTTTCGGTGAAACTGGAAGTGGTGACGATAGAATCCGGCAGGTTAATTCCTTTGTTTGAGGTCAGCTCTCCGCCGACTTCCACTTTGATTTGATAGGTATCCCCTTTGCGGGCTACAGCCCGGGCGCTGATCATCCCATCGGCAAAAAGGATCCGGTCGCCATCCCGACAGTCTGAGACCAGCCGTTCATAGGTGGTGGGGATGAAGCGGTCATGGTATTCCGGGTGGCGATTCCGGGCTTTAGTGGCTCCAATCATCCAGGTTTCACCTTTCCGCAACTGCAGAGGTGCCGACAGTTTATCAATCCGGATTTTCGGTCCCTGGAGGTCAATGAGAATGGCAACTTCCAGCCCGGTCTCTCTGGAAGCTTCCCGGATGTTTTTAATCAGCGCCGCGTGACTTTCATAGGTTCCATGGCTCATGTTGATACGGGCGACATTCATCCCCGCCACAATCAAAGCGGCGATCATCTCCACCAAAGATGAAGCCGGTCCCAGGGTGGCAACTATCTTGGCATGACGTCCCAGGTTTGCCCTGATCATAATCAATTCTCCATCTGTTTTCAGCCGTTCTTTCCCGGTGAAAACATTTCAGCGGTTTTTGAAAACTGTCTCAATATGCTTTTTTTATGAAGGTAATTGAACCAGGACAAAGGGCTGTACGATGATACAGGTAAATATGGTATTCCCCGTTTCCCATTGTTCCATCTGGGTCGGGGTTGGTCGGGTTATTTTACCGTCATCAAGCCACATCCGAATTTGTTCAGCTCGATCTTCGGCCACCTGCACGGCAACTTCAAGCAAATCAAGTTGAGGATGGATCAGCAGCAGAACTCCACGTTCGGCATGGGGTTTCAGTAATGGCCAATCGGCGGTGCCGATCTCATTTTTAAGTTTTTCTGTTGCTGGTTTTTGCATAAAGATAATTTCTATTTATCTCATTTACCATGCTTTGGCGATGGTCCAGATGCCGATGGTAATAAAAACAACTCCAGCCAGAATGGCTAACTGTCTGGTTTCCACATAGCGTGAGAGCAGAGTGCCGGCCAAAACTCCGATGGCTGAAGTGCAGATCAGAGCCAGGGCCGCGGCCGCGAAAATGGTTAATTTGTCGGCATGCCGGTCGGCGGCAAACAGCATGGTGGCCAGCTGGGTTTTATCTCCCAGCTCAGCCAGGAAAACGGTAGCGAAGACAGTAAAAAATATCTTTCCGTTCATGGTTTTTTTCCGAACGTTAGTGGATAGGTTTTGCTGATTTAATCACCGTCAAGCAGGTTTCCGAGACTTCCCAGCACTGATCCTTCACCCTTGCGACTGCCACCGGCCCGGGGAGCGTGGGCCAGAACCCGATCCGCCAGGCGGGAGAAGGGGAGGCTTTGGAGCAGTACCGTCCCGGTACCCTGGAGGGTGGCCAGGAAAAGTCCTTCACCGCCGAAAAACATGGATTTCAGGCTGCCGGCCCGCTGGATGTCATAATCAATTCCACCGGTGAAAGCGACGATGCAGCCGGTGTCTACCCGCAGCTGTTCATTGACCAGCTTTTTGGTGATCACCGTGCCGCCGGCATGGATGAAAACCATGCCATCACCGC
>JAYEKE010000136.1 GCA_034660915.1 Pseudomonadota bacterium | reverse complement strand
GCAACCTTCTTGATATTCTCCGCTATCACCCCGGCACCCTTGGCAACCACTACCGGTGCCTGCGATTGTTTTTTATCATAAAGCAGAGCAACGGCAAGATGGACAGGGTTGGTTATAACCACATCAGCCCGGGGAACCTCATGCATCATTCTCTGTCTCGCAGCCGCCATTTGCAGACTGCGGATCTGGCTTTTTAGTTGCGGATCCCCCTCCATCTGTTTGAATTCATCCTTAACTTCATCCTTGGTCATTTTCAGATCCTGGGTCCATTCCCAACGCTGGTAAAGATAATCAAAGATGGCCAGACCGATTAAAACGAGACCACAGCGCCACAAAATCTGGAAGGAAACGAGTGCCAAAAATTGCAGGATATCAACTACCGGTTGATTTAACAAGCCAAAGAACTCACCAAAATGGAGCCGATAAACCGTAAAGGAAGCATAACCAAGAACAATGATTTTAAATAATGATTTAAACAGATCCACCAGGGAGCGAAGGGAAAAAATCCTGCCGAAACCCTTAATCATATTAATTTTTGAAAACTTGGGCATCAAGGGCTTGGCAGAAAAGAGAAACCCCACCTGTAACACGTTGGCCAGCACCGCAACCACCGCCAGAGCCGCCAACAGAGGACCGAGAAGTAAAAGAAACTGCTGCAGTGAAAATAAAACGATCCGGTAAAAACCTTCCTTCCCCAGTTCAATCAGCATGTAATTCTGAAAAATATTCTGCAACATGAGTTTTGAGGTCCGCATAAACCATTGGCCGCCAAAATAAAAAAATAACAGGCTGGCCATCAGAATCACTGCCGATGAGACCTCCATACTGCGGGCAACTTGCCCTTCTTCCCGGGCATCCCGAATCTTTTTTGGAGTCGGTTTCTCGGTTTTACTGGGATCACGCGCCATAGTTCTCTCCCCTCAGCTCAACCATTGCCGGATGCCTGCATAATCATGAAAACATCATGAAAAAGTTTAACATATAATCCCTGGAACATCGCCACCATATAGGGAGCTGAAAAAGCCAGGACCAGCAAACCCAGACCAATCTGCAGTGGATAACCAACAATGAAGATATTCATCTGGGGTACGGTACGGGCCAGGACGCCTAAAATCACATTGCAGAGCAATAAAGCCACCATCAATGGCGCCCCGAGCTTTATGGCAATAACAAAGATATTGGCAGAATAATGGATAAGCATCTGCAGCAAATCATTACTCAGAGAAAAACCTCCCAGGGGAATAAGCCGAAAGCTTTCATTCATGGCTTTAATAAACCAGCGATGCGCTCCCAGGGAAAGCAAAAGCAGCAGGGCTACAAGATATTGAAACTGGGCAATAATTGAAACCTGCACACTGGAAACCGGATCAATCACATTAACAATGGAAAAGCCCATCTGAAAACCCATTAACTGGCCGGCTGTCTGTACCGAAGCCAGCAGCATGGCCGCCATAAAACCCACGGTAATCCCGATGGCCAGTTCACGGACTATCGCCAACAAAGCCATCACCAGACCTCCCGCCAAAAGCGGCGGATGTCCCTGGTGACGTAAAAGCGGGAATAAGAGAAAAACCAACAACAGGCTGATACCAACCTTAAGGATTACCGGAATCGATTTATCATTGAAAATCGGGACCATGAATATCATGCTTGAAATCCGCACCAGGACAAGCACAAATAATTCAACATCAGGAATAGTAATTGCCGGGATAGTAACCATAACTGATTTAACCAATGACCGATGGAATGCTGACCATTAAGCGAACGGTAAAATCAACCAGATAGCGAAGCATCCAGGGGAAAAAGATAATCAAGGCCAGGAAAACCGCCAGTATTTTCGGGATAAAGGTCAGGGTCATCTCCTGGATGGAGGTTACTGCCTGAAAAACACTGACCACCAGGCCGATAACCAGGCCGAAACCAAGCATCGGGGCGGAAATCAGCAGAGTGGTTTCCAAGGCCTGTTTGGCAAAACCAACGACATATTCAGGGCTCATTATTCTCCCTCCACCTCAATTAACCGGCTCAAAAACTCTTCATCAATGATCCGACCATAATATGCCAGCCATCGGCCAGAACAAAAAGAATCAGCTTGAACGGCAGTGAAATCATGATTGGCGGCAGCATCATCATCCCCATGGAAAGCAACACGCTGGCCACCACCATATCGAGGATAAGAAAAGGAATATAAATCAAAAAGCCGATTTGAAATGCGGTCTTCAGTTCACTGATAACAAAAGCCGGGATGATAACATAGGTCGGGATATCAGTAACATTATGTGGTTGATCAAGTTTGGCCATGGAGATAAACATGGCCAGATCATTTTCCCTGGTTTCCCGAAACATGAACTGTCTGACCGGATGCATGGCTCGAGAAAAAGCTTGCTGCTGGGTTATTTCCTCAGCCATGTACGGTTTTACCGCCTGCAGGTTAATCTGCTGGAAAACCGGGAACATGATAAAAAAAGTCAAAAACAGGCTCAAGCCGACCAGTACCTGGTTAGGGGGCATCTGCTGGGTCCCCAATGCCTGGCGTAAAAAATGGAACACCACCACCAGCCGGGTAAAAGAGGTCATGAGAACCAGGATTGCCGGCGCCAGGGTCAAAACAGTCAGCAGCAGAAGTATCTGCATGGCAACTGATACCTGCTGGGGATTAGATGCGCCATCAAGGCCAATCTGCAGCGCCGGCACTACCAGATCCTCGGCGGCGGCAGCTGAGGCCACCAGCAGAAGAGAGGGTACCATCAACCCGACCAGCAAGCATTTTCCTGTTTTTTGCGACAC
>JAYEKE010000135.1 GCA_034660915.1 Pseudomonadota bacterium | reverse complement strand
TGGTCTGCGTGAGGCCGCCCAAGTAACGGACCAACATCTTTTAATACTTGCAAATCAATTGCGATTGCCGCTTTGTGATTTTGTGGTAAATTGTTAAACCACGTTTCGTATTCTGCGCTGATTAACACTTCCCATTTCATAGTTCTCAATATAACATATATGCGATATTTTTGTCAATGTCATGGGTGCATTAAATTTATGAAGTATATTTTTCAAGGGTTAGAAGAGGGTTCCTAATTGCCGCCGAACTAAGAGCGTTTTATCATTCGTCCCGCATATGACGGTGCCGGGATGTTGAATTTTCAGGTTACTGACCGTATCACAGTTATTATTTTTTTACAAAGCGGGATGATTGATAAAATGTTGTTGAACTGAGCCGCGGGTTCATAGGGAGGACTTACATCTTTGTGATTATGACTCTATGGAGTTTGTTTTTAACCTCTTGAAATATAAAGGAAAATAGTGAATTGGTAGCCAGATGAGAGCGGCGCAAAAAGCTGAATATCAAAAATACCTGATTTTTTCTCATGGTTGATTACCTGTTATTTTGATATTTTGAAATAAAAGTTGATTTTTTGATTATCTGCTGGCTTTCCAGTCAAAATGAGACGTAGCTGTGCCGTTAGTAATGGGAAAATTGAGAAATTAAGTTGATGACAACAGGTAATTGCGGTCAGCTGCTGTCAGGTAATAGTACTGCTCGGCAGACCATGCGCCCCTGTTTACATTCAGGGCAGAGAAAGATGTCTTTGCCGGTTAAACGTAAAACTTTTTCCTGTAAAGTTTACTTGATGAAAGGCTCAATTTCCATGGCAATGCCGATCAGTCTGCGAATTAAAAGAATTGATTTACGCCGGATTTTATTGGCCAAAAAACCGTAATACCTGATCTTCATGAACCTGTGCGGCAAGACGTGGAGGAGGAAACGGCGGATAAACTCACCGGCTGGAAGGACCATCTTTTCGCTTTTGTTATTGTTTTGTCGATCTTTATATTCGAAGATGATTTCATTATTATCAATTGACAAAATACGGTGGTTTGAAATTGCGATGCGGTGGGTATAACGACCCAGGTACTCCAGAACTTGTTTGGGACCGGCAAATGGTTTTTTGGCGTAGACAACCCACTCTTTTGCTTTTGCCTGTTGGAGAGAAAAAACAGTATCTTCCGGTTGGGACAAAGTACTAAGGTTTTTTTTGATCGCGGCCAGATAGCGTTTTTTGAACTCCTTTGCCAGTGAATCTGCGCGAAAAAGAAATTTACTGTTAGCCGTATGCCAGTGCCGTTTGTCAAAACTAAGAACCCCGGCGGGTACCAGACAATGCAGGTGGAAATGATCGATAAGAGTCTGGCTCCAGGTATGAAGAATTGTCAATAAACCGGGCACGCCTTCAAGATGCCATTGGGGATCGGCGGCGAAGGCCCTCAGGGTTCCACTGACTGCAGAAAACAGAGCATCAAGTAAAATTTTGCGATTGTAAAGGATTAACGGATTAAGAACATGGGGCAGAGTGAAAACGAGGTGAAAATAACCACAGGGAAGTAATTCCTGTTTTCTTTTGGCGAGCCACTCCTCCTTAGCCATGGTCTGGCATTTGGGACAGTGACGATTACGGCATGAGTTGTAACTGTTTTGGATTACGCCGCAATTATCACAAACATCCATATGACCGCCAAGTTGGGATGTGCGACAGTCCTCTATCGCCGCCATGACTTTGCGTTGTTCGTCTGTCATCGCGTGGGTCTTTTTATATTCATCACCATATAGACGAAAGATATCTGCCAGTTCGTAGCGCGGTTTCATGGTGTCACCTCCGAATAAAGATCGTCAAGGGGACTTTTAACCTTTGCCAGATGTGACGGTGACAGGTGCAGGTAGCCGCAGGTTGTTCTGATCGATGTGTGCCCGAGCCAGCGTTTAATGATATACATTTCGACACCCTGCTCAAGGGCATGTGAAGCGAAACAGTGACGTAGGGTATGGATGCCGCGCCCCTTGGTTACTCCGGCTTTTTCTTTGGCATTATAGAAAATCCTCTGAGCGGTAGCGATTGACATCGGCACATTTTTGTCTCTGCCGAAAAAGAGCCATTTTCCGGGCCGATAGTTCCGCCAATATTCACGTAGCAGATCAAGAGATTTCTGGGATAAAACCGTATAGCGGTCTTTCCGGCCTTTGCTCTGCTCAATCCGAACCATCATACGGTTTGATTCGATATGATGCGGCTCAAGATTTACCGCTTC
This sequence comes from Pseudomonadota bacterium, assembly GCA_034660915.1. NCBI lineage: Bacteria > Pseudomonadati > Pseudomonadota > Pseudomonadota bacterium. Next base: position 565 of record JAYEKE010000135.1, on the reverse strand, counting down.
ACTGACACGCAAGCCGGAACCGTAGATAATGGCCAGTAAGGATTTATGTTTGAGATTACCCGTAGCCAGCAGGATGGATTGTACTTCCCGGGGACTTAACAACATCGGCAGTTGCCGGGAGCGGGGACGCGGAGGGATAGAGAATTCAGACTCATCACAGCCAAGATACCCTGAATAATACTTCTTCAGGCCACAAAACAGAACATTACAGCTTGACCAGGCCAGCTCTTTTTCCTGAATGCAATAGATCAGGTAATCCTGAATTTGCTCGTTACTCAAATTTTCGGCAGGTTGCTCATGGAAAAGCTCCAAACCCTGAACCGACTGCAAATACGCTTTTCTGGTCTTGTCGGCCACCCGTTGAACAAAAAGATAATTTTCAAAATTGCCATTAAATGATCTGCCCATAACACATACCTCCATAAGTCAAAGTTGACCGGACAATCGAAATGATTGCCCTGAAGGTATATTAAACGCTATAGGGTGGAATTGGCAAAGACAAAGGAGCTACTTGTTTTGGATGGATTTAGTACTGGAGGGCTCCGCGCTAGCGGTTCAGTTCAAC
>JAYEKE010000134.1:6492-11959 GCA_034660915.1 Pseudomonadota bacterium | reverse complement strand
CGGACGGCATTCGAATGTACTCCCGCGGTAACCAGAGCGTAGACGGCCAAATCACGATGTTTCTTTTTTACCACCGCCAGGTTGTTCATATCAGCCCCGGTAAACAAGATTGCCGTTGATGCCGGATCAAAGCCAAGAACTTTCAGCGTCCGGGAGCGGAGACCGGCAAGGCCCTGGTCATGCCCCAAGGCCCAGCTCGGCGGGGGAAAATAATGATTAGCCACCCTTTCCATCCCCGGTTTTTCACCTTTCAGGGAGGAAACCACCCGCAGCGGCCGCTGAAAATCCAGCACCAATGTCCGGTTGCGAAAATCACGGATATCGCTTTCGATAATCCGCGCCTGTTTTACATAATCAAGGTCGATACTCAGCTGACGCTGACTGACAATCTTTTCCGGCAGCACATTATTGGCCGAATTTTCAAATTCTTTCCCGTAGATCCGGGCAGCAAGCCAGGAGGTGAAAGAACCCGGATGGGTAGCGGCCCGGCAGGTCAAATCGCAGGGGAAGAAATATATCCGCCCATTCTTAACCGCCTCCACTTCCCGCCAGCCAGGATTTTCCAGCAGCTCAGCAACCTGACGGTCACCGCCGCAAGCGTAAATAATCTGCGGATTGAAACGCTGCCATTCCTGCAAAGATACGGTAATGATTGTCCCATTGCGGCCGAAAGCCGGGGCGATGCCACCGGCCGCCCGAATATATTCATTCTGAAAAGAATCATCTCCGGGAGTTATCACCATGGTACGTCCCATGAGCCGGATGACTCTTTTTCTCTTCGCCAACGGGATTTTGGCGATTTTCGCCGCTACCACTTCCATTTGCCGTTTTTCCCCGGCAATAATCTTTTCCGCTTCCTTTTCGCGATTAAAAATCCTACCCAGCAGCCGAAGATGGACAAAAGCGTCTTTAAGCGAATGGGATTCCAGGTCAACCAGGTACGTTTTACCGGCCAACGCTGCTGGAATTTCTTCCTGCAGGCCGGCATAAAAAACCAGGTCCGGCTTCAACTCCGCGACTCTGTCCGGATCGGGATGTAGGAAACCACCAACTATGGTTTTACCAGCACATTCCGGCGGCAAAACGGAATGATAGGTGATCCCGGTTATCGCCTCCGCCGCCCCCAGGCGCATGATCATTTCAGTAATGGTCGGCACCAACGATACCACCCGCCGCGGGGTTTTATCGATCTCCACCTGGCGGCCAGCAGTATCGGTAAAACAAACCGGATAAGCACCGTAAACCGGCAGTCCGATCCACAGGCAAACAACCATGGCTACCAGAATTACTATTGAACGACGATATTTCATTGTATTTCCCACTTCCACATAAAAAAATCCCCGGACCATTTTACTGATCCGGGGATCCCTGATTTTCCCACAGCATACAGCCTTATCCCAAGCCACGGGGATCAGCTGTCAATCAGATTCAAAGCAGGTCTTCTGACTCCCGGATTAACCTACTAACCACGCCTTCCCAGCTGCATATTCAGCCAGTGGCTTTTTGTGGTTTTCGTCCCCGGTCACAGCGACGGGCCCGTTGCCGATTTCCACGGCATTCCCTTTTCAGGCGACTGTCCATTCAGACAGCCTGCCACTTTGAACTTTTCGATAAATTTTATACGCCATTCAGTAAAACAAGCTCCGGCAAATGTCAAGGGATAAAAAGGTATTCAGGATTAACTCTCAGGAAAAAGCATAAGCAAATTTCCTATAACAAGCCACGAGATATTCTGTGATCATCAGAAAAGCATTTCCAGGAACAGAAAATATTGATGGCATTAAACCGGCAGCCATAGGCAGTATTTTTTTGCGTGATACCCCTCCAAAACTGGCTGAAACTTGCTTTTTTCGTTTGAGCTGTTATGCTGGTAAGAAAGAACCTGAAACAGGAGGTGATATCATGGCCAGTGTTTGTGGTTATTCCAAGATCGATAAACAGAAACTGGAAACGATTGACCAGCTGGAGAAAGAACTGGGAACAACGATTCTCGCTTTTTCCTGTAATGATGTCCTTGCCACCCAACTCAACAAAGAACAGTTGGACCGACTGCAGGCGATTGAACAGGAAATTGGCGTTTCCCTGATAGCCCTCAACAGCTGACAGCAGGATTGCCTGCAATACATCAGTTATTAATCCGTAACAAGTGTTTGTGGAGTTCAAAAAAATTCCGGGATGGATTTAGCGAATTGGATAATCGCCTCATCAGATGTGGTAAAATTTGCCACCACTGGATTTCCCTTAATTTCCCATTCCACCATCCTGATTTAAAAGCGTTTACTTATCACCCGCCGTCAACAACACAATCATAAAAAGGAGGATGCTATGAAAATCGGATCGTTTTGTCGTTCATTATTGTTGGCTGTTGTCTTATTGTTTGCGTTTCAGGCTACGTGTCTGGCGGTGAATCATATAGATGCGACCTTTGAAGGCATCGTGAGCTATACCCATTATGTGCCCCCTGAATTTGTTCCGGGTCAGGTTGTTCCCACGGCGGACAATCGTACCGACCGCCCCTGCTATCTCGGAAAAGCGGATGGTTTCATTGTCGAAAACAGTGGCACTGTAACTGGTCCCACGCTGACGACCGGCAATTTTATGCGCGTTCAGGATACGGATGATTATGCCGGCTATGGGGCGCATTTTGATTTTTATGACCGTGCCTTTAACAGCGGCTGTGTCCGGGTTTCGTGGGATGTCCTTTTCGAATCATATGAAGAGTATGATTTTTATTTCCGTAATGGGAGAGGCGATGATTCTCTCCATCCGGCCAAGAGTAAGGTTGCCGATATTCTAACGTGGAGTGATGGAAGCATGGCTTTTGAGAGCGGGGGAAGTAGAGTTCTTACAACCACCTATGAAACCGGGGTGCCGATTCATTTTGATTGTTATTTTGATCTGGACGGTAATCGCTGGGCCGTGGTGGTAAATGGTGAAGTTCTGTTCAATGACGAGTCAATCGATGATTATCCGCTAGGCCTTTTTATTCCGGGCTATCGTCATGATGCAAATCTCACCGGCGCCATGCAGGTGGATAACGTCCAGATGTACCCGGCTGATTCCTGTGACTGGCCGGAGATGAACGCCCAGTGCCCCAGTGGCCTGCCTGATCCGCAGCTGAGCTTGACCGGGACGCAGAACGTCATGGTCGATGGTGTCCAGAGACTTCGGTATCAGCTTTCAGTAACTAATTACAATGCCTATCCTGAAAGCCTTTTCACACCTTCGCCAGGCTTACCTCCCTGCGGTCTCAATACAAATTCATCAAGGACATGGGTTGATATCTATGACCAGGATGACCAGAGAGTGTACGGATTTTGTGCTTTGGGAACCCCGGGAAATCTTAATAATCTGTGGTTTGATGCCGCGACAGCCCCTGCAACGATGACTGCGGTGAGAGTTAAATTCGATGACCGACTTTGCGATCAAGAATATCAGTCAAACCTGGTGTCGGTTACTCCTGACATGTTTGCAACGCTTACCTTGACGGTCAGGGGTTCCGGCATAGTACGTACTAGTGACAGATTCGACTGTGGTCCGGGTGCGTCCATAGCCTCGGAAACCTGTACCCTGACCTACCTGAAGGGACAAACAATCACTCTCACCCCCGTGCCCATCAACGGAGATAATTACACGAGTTCATTTGCCCAATGGAGTGGTGGAAGTTGTTCCGGTAGGGAAGACTGCACGATGACAATTACTGATGATGTAACCATTGAGGCTCAATTTGCCGCTCTTGGCATTCCTGTATATAACGGGGAGCCCCTGCCGGTGCCGACGGGCCAGGATGCCTGGAACTATTCCCGAGTTATCGAGCCGGTAAAACAGTCTGATCCCGCTGCCTGCTGGCCCTTTGCCAGCGGCAAGGTGTCTGACGGCGAGGTAAATCTTCGGATTGGCTTGCCCCCATTTTCAGAGGCTGTGGACATCTATGTCGGCATCGGCTTACAATCTGCGGCCTTGGGCCCAGAGATGCTCTTTTATATGCTTAATGCCGACAATGCTCTACATCTACAGCTGCCGGGCACCGTTTTACCCGCCTGGAAAACGAATGAGACCTCTGTCGTTAATGATGTATTGCTGTGGGATACTACGTTTAGACTCGCAGACCTGCCGCCGGGTACATATTATCTCTACATTGCCGTAACCCCGGCCGACAATTATTTCGAGCGTTACTATCTCTGGGCAACCTCTTTTATCGCCGCCCGGTAGCTGAATGGTTAAAAGAGGACACACTGCTCTCGCGGGCTTTCTGACTATAAGCTTCAACTTATAATAACTCAACTTTCTGAGTTGCCCTAAAAACAGTTAGACTGTGGGGACACCGCTAAAGCAATGTCCCCGCGTCTGCCACGAATCACCAATGGGGGACAGTTTTAAAAACTGTCCCCACCCAGGCGGCCAATAGCTATAAACCAAGACCGAACATCCCATTATCTATTCCTGGCAATGCAAATCAGAAAGTTGAGTAATAATATTAGTAACTATTCAGCACATCTTTATGAAGCGCACTGCTCCAAGCAAAACCGGGACTGTCCCCGAGCTTTTTGGTTTAAAAGGGGAATGTCTCAGGCTTTTGCGGTGTATACCGACATTGTTTCATTAAACATCTGGGACAGCCCCCGGTGAAGCTGGGGACAGTCCCGAGTTTACTACTTAAGGTGTAATACAATGTGCTGAATAGTTACTAATATTATAGCCAATTTTCAATTTCAAGTTCGGAAATCCTGGAAAAATGTTTGGTGTTTCCGGTAACCAACACTAAATCCCCGGCAATTGCGATAGATGCAATCTCCAAATCTGCCAGATCAAGCGGCAACCCGGCTTTTTCCAGGGTTGCACGCAATCGACCACAAATGTAAGCGGCTTTAGAATCAAATCCAACAATATTCACTGAAGGAAGTAAAATAGATTCCAGATTGTCTAAATGGTATTCAGGTCGTATACTCTTAACTGCACCATAAACAATCTCTGAAATTGTGATAGTCGAAATATGCTGCTCATACATCGGAACTTCACTAAGACGTTTCAGCAGGTTTTCAGAAGGAGATTTTTTTAGAATATTAGTAATAACATCGGTATCAAAAAGAAACATTGCGCCCACTTCCACCTTTTCGCCGAAGTTGCTGAAGATCCTCCAGGCTTTCACTCACTTCTTCAAAACCTCTCCATTTCCCGGCAATAGAGGCCAACCCCTGCCGTTCCTCGTACTGTTCAATAAGTTTAAGATCATTAAGGCTAACCAAGGCCGCTACCGGTTTATTCCTGCGGGTAATAATAAACCGCTCATGCGCATAAGAACTCTTGGCTATAAGTTCTGATAGATGACTTTTGGCATTAGCCACTGAAACTGTAGGCATAGCTGCAAACCCCCATAAATTAAAAACCTAAAATAACATGGTCATTATAACCATTATGTCCATATAGTAATATCAATTTGCAAACAGGTAGTCAACAAAAAATATCT
>JAYEKE010000134.1:0-6392 GCA_034660915.1 Pseudomonadota bacterium | reverse complement strand
GCCACTGAAACTGTAGGCATAGCTGCAAACCCCCATAAATTAAAAACCTAAAATAACATGGTCATTATAACCATTATGTCCATATAGTAATATCAATTTGCAAACAGGTAGTCAACAAAAAATATCTGCCATGATTACTCCGCCAGATTCGGTGCAGAAGAAGGTTTGGGGCATAACCGGATCGTTGGCGTAACCGCTTGAAACAACTATTCTCATGTCATGCCAAGGCGGTTTAAAGATCAAGTTCGATACGAACCATCACATCTTCATGACCGGCAACCCGAAAACCAAACTTTTTGACAAAATTCAACATTTTATAGTTATCTGAAAGTACCAGTCCGTAGAAATTTTTCAGCTTGCGGTCTCTGGCTATATCAATGAGCTTTTCCATCAGAATCCCCCCGATGCCGCTCTGCTGCCATTCATCCGCCACCACAATAGCAAACTCATATTCATCGCTGTGGGCATAATAGACCAACCGGTTGACGCCGATGGTCAATTCCCGACCATCCTTTTCTACAACCGCAATAATAGCCATTTCCCGATCATAATCTATCTGGGTAAAACGAGTCATTTGCTCATCAGCCAGTTCTTTTCCATAGGAAAAAAAACGGTAATAACTGGTTTCCCGGGAGAAAGAAGAGACAAAAAGATAGTGAGCTTCGGCGTCTTCCGGCCTGATGGGCCGAATCAGGACTTTGGTCCCGTCTCTGAGAACAGCATGGGACTCATATTGATTAGGATAGGGAGTGATGGCCAGATGATCAGGAGATTTGAGCCCCCGGTCTTTAAGCACAATCTTGGCATCAACGATGTAAAAGTTATTGTCACTGATCATTAAAGGATTAATATCAATTTCCTGGATCCGGGGAAAGTCAATCGCCAACTGGGAAATACGAACCAGAATTTCCTCAAGTTTTTCCAGCTCAAAGGGCAGCCATTGGCGACAGGATTCAAGCCAGCTTTTCTTAATAAGTTTCCCGGCCAGCAATCGATTTAATGGCGGCAGGATAACTGCTTCCACTACCCGCATTCTGGCCAGCAGACCGCTCATCCCCAAAAAAATATAGGGTCCGAATTCAAGGTCAGTACGGACTCCAAGATGCAGTTCAAAGGTCCCTGGCCCAATCATCCGCTGGACGGTGAGACCATTGGTTCCGGGAAGTCCGGCAACAGCCTCCAATTCCACCCAGGCATGTTCAAGCGCCACCCGGCTATGCAGGGCCAGATGAACACCGTGAAAATCACTCTTGTAATAATGTGCCGGGTCATTATTTTTCAAAACCACCGGATAACCCAGGTTGTCCGCCTTCTTCCGCCCCTGTTCAAGGCTGTAAACCACAAAAGTTTCATTAACCGGCAGACAATAGGTTTTCAGAATTTCCTTACCTGCCGACTCACTGAGTAATTTCGCTTCTTTTCCACACTGTGAAGCAATCAGTTCTCCGGCCCGGGGGAAATCATATTCCAGTACCCGGTTAAAACGCGGCGGCACAATGACCACTTTTTTCAATTTGGCATAATAGCGCATCCCATAATAGTAAGCGTTAACGGCTTCTTCGACACTGAAAAAAATGCTGTTTGCCGGGTCTTCCAGTCCAGCCGCCCGGGCGGCGGCATGGTCACCGCGGTTACCGAGCCAGATATAGATCATTTTGACCCGTTGCTCGGCAGCTGCTGCCCGAACCTCATTGATAATCTGTCCCGGATCAAGCCAACCACTTAAAACCATCACCACCATCAGGGCATCAAAATCACCCTCAAGAAGTGAAAGTTTGATCACCTCGATGAAACGTCGGCTGTCTGCTTCACTGGAAATACAGATGGGATTCAAGCCGGCGGAATACGGCTGCAGATGTTTTTGCAAGCTGTTTTTAAGCTTTGCCGATAACATATCAAGCGTTAGTTGCTGATCAGCCAGGCTGTCAACCACCAGGACTCCAAGCCCTCCGGAATTGGTAATAATTCCCAGGTTCTCACCCGACGGCAGCTTCTGTGGCGACAGAGATACTCCGGCAGCCAGCAATTCGGCAAGGGTTTTAACCCTGATCACTCCGGCCCGGCGAAAAGCGGCATCATAAACATGGTCATCGCCGGCAAAATGGCTGGTATGTTTTTTAATCACTTCCCGGGCCAGGTCACCCTTGCCCCCTTTGATGGCCACAATCGGCTTGACCATGGACACAGAACGACAGGCACTGAGAAATTTTTTCACATCATGCAGGTTTTCAATATAAAGCAGGATACAGCGAACATTGTATTCCCAGCCCAGGTAATCGATAACATCCCCGAAATCAACATCAACCAGTGAACCAAGGCTGACGACATGACTGAAACCCACGCCTTTTTCCGCTGCCAGGTCAAGAATGGAAGAGATAATCGCCCCACTCTGGGAGATCAGGGCTATTTTCCCATCCGCCGGCACAGTTTCAAAAAAGGAGGTGTTAAACTGATGGCCGGGAACAATCAGGCCAAAGGATTTAAACCCCAGGAGACGGACATTATTTTTTCTGGCGGCGGCAACGATTTCCTGTTCATGCTTCTCACTTTCAAACGCCCTCCCACCCCGGGTAATAATCATATTTTTCACCCGGAGTTTTCCACCGGCAGCCAGAATGGCGGGAATTTCCACCAATGGCAGAGAAACAATCAACAGATCAATCTCTTCAGGGATGGCATCCAGACGATCATAGCAGTGACCGTGATTTTTGAACCAGCAGTTTTCACCACCGCAACCATCCAGGTTGATCATCAGCACCTGTTTCCCCCGTGAAGCTCTCAGGTTCTGATAAACCACCTGTTCCTGGCATGAACGACAGTCATAGCGACCGAGGAGGCCGATGGTCCGGGGATTGAAAAGATGGTTGAGATTGTAGATACTCATTTAACCACCGGGATATCACTCCAGCGAGTGGTGTAAGCCGGGGTCATATTCCCTGTTTTCGACCGCCATGGCTGTTTCAGCCCTTCAGCCGCAAAACGGATGATCCCATTGCCCAGGCGACTATTGATTCCATCCACCGCCGACATCAACCGTTCTTCCCGCCGACGGTCAATGGTATCAATCATGGAGGCCTGCACCTGGCTGACGGGCAGCAAACCATGCAGCAGAACTCCGGCCTTCTTGTAACGATAACCGGGACGGAAAATACCATCCACCGCTTTAAGAGCATAGCCCAACAGTTCCCTGGTGGATTGACTGGACACCGGCAGCTCGATGGTTGCAGAATTATAGTAGCAATCCGCCGTGCCAAAACGACTGGTACGCAAAAATACTGTCAACGCTGATACTGACAGACCATAGTTCCTGATCTTGAACGTCGCCCGGGAAATATAGCTTGCCATGGCCTCCTTCATGGCGGCAATATCTTCTACCGGTTCCCTGAAAGAACGGGAGCAGCGAACACTTTTGGGAATGGGCGGTTCTTCTTCGATGCCGTAGCAGGAAATTCCCTGGAGCTCCAGGGCCAGACGCCGACCATTAACGCCAAGTTTCTGCCGCAGCCACTGCCCATCGGCATCCCGCAACTGAAGGGCAGTACCAATACCTCGCCTTTCAAGCCTGGAGGCTGTCCGGCCGCCCACTCCCCAAACATCCCTGACATTAGTCAGCTCCAAAGCCGGTTCAAGATATGATGAAGCGACCAGGTCAACAATCCCGGCAGCTTTTTTCGAACCTTTGGCAAAATGAGCCGCCAGTTTGGCCAGGGTTTTGGTTGCCGCCATCCCGATTGAAACTGGAATCCCGGTCCAGCGATAAACGGTGTCTTTCAGCTTCCGGGCCAGGGCCCGTCGTTTCGACCAGTTGAGGCCGGACAGGTTTAAAAAAGCTTCATCAATGGAATAAACTTCCATTTCCGGACTGAACCGCAGCAAAATATTCATCACCCGCCGCGACATGTCACCATAAAGGGCGTAATTGGAAGAAAGCGCCACCACGCCGTGTTTATCGATCAGCGGCCGGGCCTGAAAACATGGCATTCCCATCTTGATCCCCAGTTTTTTGGCCTCCCCGGAACGAGCGATGATGCAGCCGTCATTATTGGAAAGCACTACCACTGGCCGCCCCCGGAGCCCGGGGTTGAAAACCCGCTCGCAGGAAACATAGAAATTATTGCAGTCGACGAGGGCAAAGATGGGGGCCATAAATCATTATACCATTACAGAGAAACTATCATAGGGAGTGGATCACATAGGTAACCACGCCCCAGAGTTCAAAGTCCATGTTTTCCTGTACTTCAATCGGCTTGTAAGCCTGATTTTCCGGCAGCAGGAAAAGCCGTGCACCAACTTTACGCACCCTTTTAACCAGCAGCTCAGCATTAATTATCGCGATCACCACTTTGCCGTCCACCATCTCCAGAGAACGGTCCACCAGCAGCAGGTCACCGTCATGGATGCCGGCATCAATCATCGAATCACCGGTCACCCGAACAAAAAACGTTGCCGCCGGATGTTTGATCAGATGCTGATTCAGATCCAGAACCCCTTCAAGATAATCATCAGCCGGAGAGGGGAACCCGGCCGAAACCGAGGCCACGGCCAGGGGCAGCGAACAGGAGGGAGCCTGCTCATCGGTGGCAAAGACAGCCGTTACCCGGGTTTCATGCAAAGGCATCTATTATTCTCCAAAGGCAAGAACTTTCTCCGTCAGAAACCCAACAACCGGCGGGCATTCCGGAGGGGAAAAAGAGGAAATTCCTTTATTCGCTTCCTCATCTAACCTCAAACTAGCGCATCAATATCCGCATGGCAACCATTTTTCACCCTTTTTACCCCTTGCAAAAATCATCAACCGGCATTATTAGTAACTTACTGCCGACTCCCCTAATAATAGTGTCTGTGTAGGTCTGCGTGGGTCTGTGGCTAATCTTTAATCTGGATTGCGAGCATAGCCCATTTTAGTTTATTATCATGGTACGAATTAAAATCAACCTGCCGGAAAAATTTATTTTTTCCACCGAAATCAAACCGCGGATTACTGAGATGAATTATGGCGGCCACCTGGGAAATGACGCCCTGCTGGCCATTGTCCATGAGGCCAGGGCCCGCTTTCTAACTGCTCATCAATGGAGTGAAATGGATATTGGCGGCTGCAGCCTGATCATGGTCGATGCCGCTCTTATGTATTTAGCAGAAGTTTTCTACGGCGACACCCTGCATATTGAAGTGGCGGTCGCAGATATGAGCCGCAGCGGCTGTGATTTTGTTTTTCGTTTAGCCACCGGCGAAAATGGCCGGGAGGTGGCCAGGGTAAAAACCGGTATCGTCTTTTTTGATTATCAGAAAAGGAAAGTGGTCAAGATGCCGGAAGTTTTCAGAAACCTGATTACCGGGTAATTGGCCGGGTAATCAGAGCATGGTAATTGAAAACATTAAACCACCAGGGAAGCTGGTGGTTTAATGTTTTCAATTATAAAAATGGGTTTTCGATTCTCAGATTCTGGATTTTTTGTCCATGCTGCATATCTTCAGTCAACAATACGGAACAACTCGATTTCAAGGCCGCCGAGATTATTAAAGAATCATAAAACGAATACCTGGTGGTCGTATAGATATCCAAGCCTGTGGAAATGAAATCGTAACTGGGATAAACAACATTTAACTGCATAAAAACCTTTTCCAGATATTCCTTGGCCGCGAGTATATGCATTGGTAATTTGAATTTTTTGGTAGCTACGTTGTAGAATTCCTGAATTACCTGAATACTTATGTAGCCCCTGTCGTTAGATAGTGTATTTTTGATTATCTTTTTCGCCTTTTTTCTCTTTTCGGGTTCATCCAAGTCGAAGGAGTAAACAAAGATATTGGTATCAATGAAGCAGTCATCTTTCATTCATCTCCTCCCTGGTAAATTTTTTACCGGAATTGACAGTTGCGAGAGACTCCATTAAACTCTCGTAATTGCAGCTTATATTGTCTCTGTTTGCATACTTGAAAATCCACTCGCGAAATAACTTATTAATAGAAGTTTTCTCTTGTTCAGCTTTTTGCCGAGCTTGTTTTAACAACACTTCATCAGCACTCAAGGTGATATTTCTGATCATTTTCTACCTCCAAAGGTAAAATATTGGTAACTATTCAGCACATCTTTATGAAGTGCACTGCTGTGAGCAAAACCGGGACTGTCCCAGGCTTTTGCGGCGCATGTCGACATTGTTTCATAGTCCGTAAACATCTGGGACAGCCCCCGGTGAAGCTGGGGACAGTCCCGAGTTTACTTGAGCGGACCCTTAAGTAGCGATACAATGTGCTGAATAGTTACAAATATTGTACATAAATACTATACACTACTAAAGTGCAAGTCAAGTGGGATGTTTGAAAAATTAATTTGGTCAGCGTAATTAAAGCTCTTCTCTCTTTGCCAGTACCTGCTGGATCGACCTTAGAGT
>JAYEKE010000133.1 GCA_034660915.1 Pseudomonadota bacterium | reverse complement strand
CACCGCAGGCATCACCGGGGGGAGCCTGACGACAGTTAACCACCTGCACCAGTTGAAAAGCGGTAAAACATTTGCCAACCCCTTCCATGCCGGTCAACAACAGCGCTGCCGGAACATTCTCTGACTTAGCCATGGCCGCAAGTTGGGTAACTGCCTGCTGCTGGCCGATTACTTCGTTAAACGACATACAAGTCCTGTAAAACCCGGCTGATCTGCAGATGAATGGTTTGGATTTCCTGGGAACCATCCAGAATCATAAAACGTTTTGGGTGCTCTTTTGCCAGCTGCATGAACCCATCTTGTACCCGCTGATGGAAAGCAATTTCCAACTGCTCAAATCGATCTTCATTCCCCTGGCTGCCGTCTGTTTGATTGCGGCTCCGGGCTCTTTGCAAGCCAAGCTCCGGCGGACAATCCAGCAGAAATGTCCGGCGGGGAAAAAGTCCTCCGGTCACCAGTTTATTTAATCTGGTAATCAGATCCAGATCTCCATTTCGGGCATATCCCTGGTAAACCCAGGTTGAATCAACGTATCGATCAACCAGGACCAGACAACCCCGTTCAAGCTGGGGTTTAATCACTTTCTGCACATGTTCCCGGCGGTCAGCCAGATAAAGAAAGAGTTCGGTGACGGCTTCCGGAGAAAAATCAGGAGAAAGCAGCAAGCGACGAATTTCCCGACCCATTGGCGTCGCCCCGGGCTCCCTGGTAACCAAAACTTGGAATCCCTGTTTTTCCAGAAATTCGGCTGCCAGCTTTATCTGCGTTGATTTCCCGCAGCCTTCGATTCCTTCAAAAGAAATCAGGTCGCCTTGATGTCGATCCATATGCACCTGTTTTATCTTAATCTCAACTTTCTGACTTGCATTGTCAGGGACATATTGCCGGATGTTCGGGCTTGGCTCATAGCGGTATTGGCCGCCGAACGAATCACACGATGTGATTCGCGGCGGACGCCTCGGAAGCCGGCCATGGACGGCCGGCGAGAATGAGCGAGAGCCATGCCGGAACATCCCCGGAAATTTCTTGCAGCTGTTTTTAGGGCAACTCAGAAAGTTGAGATCTTAATCAATCAACAAGGGAGGGTTTCCCCTCCCCTGCCGGATAAATTTTTCCAGGAATCAAACCATCCTGCCATCATGAGTTTTTTATCAACAGCTGATCACGTATAGCCAGGATAGTCTGAACATAAAGTTTACTGTGATTATAAGACCAGATTACTTTCTCCTCTTTTTCAGAGGTCATTTTTTCCTTCCAGCCATGACGATTCAAATAATTCATCACACTGGCCGCGGCATCCTGATAGAGATAAAGGTCAATGGTACCATCATCATTGCCATCGACAGCATAACTGAGAAAACTGGAGGGAATAAATTGAGGGATGCCAAAAGCGCCAGCCCACGACCCTTTCAATTGAGCAATATTAACCCTTTGCCGCATTTTGAGCAGGGCTTTCAACTGACCATAGGCCCAGGATGATTTTCGCGCCGCCCGCTTAGCCAGCCACTGGTAATCAATTTCCGGATATGATTGTTTTAAAAGGTCATAGGTCTGGCGCAGTAACGGCTCCTGGTCGCACAAGGATAGCGAAGTAAAAACTTTCAACAGGGGATAGCGACCACCATTAGTGCCAAAATGAGATTCAAGCAAAAATATAGCGGCCACCAGTTCTTTGGAAACCAGGAACCGATGTTCCATTTTTTCCAGCCAGACCGCATTGTTTTTCAAAAATTCAAGGGCCAGATCCAAGGGTTTTTCGGTCAGAAAATAGTCATACGATGCCTGTTTTTCAACCTGTTTTAAATTTTTGGCCACTATTGCCGGATCAACAACCAGACCGGTTTTAATCAAATAACGTTCAGCCACTTGCGGCTCAATACCTTTTTCCGCTCCCAGGCGATTGGCAAGTGAGGTCACGTCTGTTCTCTCTGAAGCTAAAACAGGTTGAGTGAAAACCGGGTTCAGCACCAATGAAAGAAAAACAGGAAAAAACAAAAACTGAAGACGACAGGATTGTAAAATTTTCATGGGGCAAGCTACATAAATATTAAGAAAAACAGAGAAAAAACCGGTGGTAAAAGGCATTAGATATTTTCAATTTAACAATTATGTAAAAAAAAATCTATAAAATAGTTGAATATAAGCATTCAATTTGTTATCTGAATGCTATAAAAACCTAAGTTAAGCGATTAGCTGTTAGCTATCAGCGTTTAGCCTTGAAAAATAAAGGCGTTACGTTAATGAGAAATAACACCCAACGGGTGAAAGTTTGTAAGTAAATATTCGACTTTGTCTATAGATTGACAAATTTTTATTATTTCTCACAGAGACACGGAGTCACAGAGGGCAAATGACTCTGGTTCTCTGTGACTTTGTGCCTCTGTGAGAGTATTTTTATCTTTTCTGAAAACGTAGTCGAATGTTTACGTTTGTAATAGCAAAAAATCCTGTAATCATTAAACTAATAGCTAATCGCTCAGTTTAGGTAAAAGGGTGTTGCAACGATCCTTGTAACAGCTTGATTTTATTGACGTTTCCAGCAAAACCCTTCTATGTGGCTTCGCTAAAAAACTCTATGATTTCAATGGTTTAAGCAATTTGTTGCAACATCTTTATTAAGTATAAACATAGTAATTCAACTTTCTGACTTGCATTGTCAGGGATATCTTAGCCGGATGTTCGGGCTTGACTCATAGCCTGTCTGCCGACAGGCAGGCGGTATCGGCCGCCGAACGAATCACACGATGTGATTCGCGGCGGACGCCTCGGAAGCCGGCCTGTCTGCGTGCGGCACGCACAGGCAGGCCATGGACGGTCGGCGAGAATGAGCGAGAGCCATGCCGGAACATC